>NZ_JBFXHJ010000021.1:7036-21465 GCF_050177135.1 Methanomethylovorans sp. | reverse complement strand
CGGAGAACTTCTGCCCCATGAACTTCAGCATGTTGCCCATGTTGGTCTCTCCACCCTGCAGCCAGTATCTTTCAATATCAGTGTAATTGCCAGAATAGAGATCTACATTTGGCAGGGTGATGTTCTCGGAAAGATTGTAACCAATGACCATTGCCCCATTGGCTTTGGCGGCATTTATGCTGGTGACCCAGTTCGTAACAGTAGCCTCATCCCTGGATTCAATGAATATCATGGAATACCCGGAGAAGTCAAGATCCCGAGGTACAGTTTCACCCCTTGCAATAACGGTTGTACTCAGTTCTGAGGATATATCCGCTCCAGCCGCTGCACTATTAAGGGCAGCAGTATTAACATCCGTGCCCAGCACAAACAGGTACTTCACATCACCAGTACCAACTGAACTGCCACCTGTTGAACTGTTGTCAGTTGAGCCATCATCGGTGGGGCTTTCATCGCTATTAATGATCTCAGAAAGGTTGCTGTATTCTGTTGCAAGATATATGAGCAGGTTCTCTGCATTTGTGAGACCATCGCCGGTTGTGCCCATACTGTTGTAGTAGGTGCAGATAGTATCGTTGCCATCACCATCCGAAACATAATCAAAATATGAAGGTGCACTGCTTGTACGTATGCTCAGCAATGAAGCACCGTTGTCGTGTGCTGCCTGCAGGGTAGCATTTACTGCTCCGTTGTTGGAATTGTAGACCTTACTGCCTACCATATCACAGAATATGACATCCTGAGTTCCTAAAAATCCGCTTCCAACCGCAGAGAGCAGTTCATCGCTTGCAGAATATGAAGCATTGTATGCTGGAATATATGTGAAATCTATATATGCGCTGTACACATTTGTCTGACTTGCAGACTGTAACGCATCACTTGGCGTGTACGCGATGTAAGTTATGTTTATTTTCTCTCCGGCTGCCGATACCACTGTTGTGAGCGATGCTAACAACAATACACTTAATACTATTGTCAATATATAGTTCCGTTGCATGTTATCCCCCGATAACGTGTGCTGAGCACTTCGGATACATTGCTTGGCGGCGGTACCGAAGTGCATTATACATTCAGCATTCTGTTTTTTTGTTATACTCCACTTTTTGTAATCGATTAGGTAGTACTTTCGTTCCCATCATCAGGCACATACACAACTCTGCCATCCGCCAGTTTGTATGCTGTGCCCAGAACATCGCCAGTGCCTCCACCTATCTGGTCGGTAAGGTTCATCACTTCGATAGGCTGACCCTTTTCTTTTATGATGATCTTCATATCCTCCTGACCGGGGTTCTTCACAATGGTTATATCATCGGTGTTGCTAAGCAGTTCAGGTAACTGATAAGACATGACCAGTGCGATCAGCAAGGCCACAGAGAATACCATGGCTATATCGAAAAGATTTGCAACACCTGTTAGAGGATTGACCTCATCGGCATCATAGAGTAGACCTGTTCTCCTGAAACGTTTCTGTTTCATTCCTTTGCCTCCAGGCTATCGAGGATGTAATCGATATCTGCCATGTCCTGCCAGTACCATCTCTTCCTTACCTGCGTGAGCACATAAGAGATACTGCCTGCAAAAAGGCCTACAACTGTAGTTGCAAAGGCTATCATCAAGTTATTGGCAAGCTGCACAATATCACCCTGAGATAAGCCAATAAGGGCAGGTCCCAGAGGAATGAGGGTACCCATCAACCCAAGCATAGGTGCGACAGTTGATATGATACGTGTCTGCTCAAGTTTTTTTGCCATCTTTATTTCATATTCCTCGGAAAGCCACTCAATTGCAGGTACTCTGTTCTTTTCCAGATGACCGGCTGCAGCATGTGCAAAAGATGTAACTATAAAATTCTGTTTTATTTTTCGCAGAGCCTCTGCAGCAAAATTATAGTTGGATTCTTTGATACTATTTTGTACCTCAAGACATACACTTTCCAGATTATTGGTGTCCCTACTCCTTTTTGCATATTCGGATAGGAACTCGCCTATCATAATAAGAGAAAGCAGAGACATAAGTATCAGGATAATAACTACAGGATACAGCAAAGAGGATGAGAAAGTATAGAGTATAGAAAATATAGAGGAAGTAATAGTCATGTTTATACACTTCTCCGGCTTCCAATAACATATCCACATATAACTAATCCGGTAAGCACAAGTAAGGGAATGATATCCAGCTCTCCCCCTGTCGGAGGTATATTAAGCTGTTTTGACTTTATGTAAGCAGGTACGAGCATGGAACCAAGCAGATAGAATATACCCAGGAACATCATCACTGCCCCAAGGTCTTCCGGTGTACGATGCATTTTCCGGAATATCCACGTGGAAGATATGACTGTGATGAAAAAGACAGATCCTACCAATGCTCCAATTCTAAGCCCGCTCCATCCAAGTGTGGATGCAAGTATCATACTGGATACAAAGAGAGCAGTTAGGCACACAGGACATGGAACTGATATAAAAAGGAAAGTGCGTCTGGTAACGTCATGTCCACATGACCACTTCTTCTGAGTGTATATCCCTGCACCTATGAGGAGCAAGGCCACAACAACGTGCAGGGTCATGCCCATGCTGGTTATCACATCCAGATTGGACTGATCCACCATTCCTATAAGGCCGCCAAGAATTACGGAAATGACAAAGTAACTTGCAGCAATGATCAACACATCTCTTCTGTGGATATTGGAAAAACCACATCCTACGCCCGTTTTCAGGGCAAATATCATTATTCCCAACAGGATGCCAACAACTATAGCATAAACAGAATTCATTTTCTCCTTCCCTTTTTTCTTTTTGTTAGATAAGTTGCTGCTTTAATTACCTATATATGGTCTAAAGCAAATTTACAATTGTTAATACCCAGATATATGAAAATTTAAAACTGATGTTCATTCAGTTTTCAATTTCACATACATATTTAGATGTTACATACGTTTTTGATTTAGATAATAACTGGCACTACTTAAGCCTTCTTATATTTTTCGGCAGTTAGAAAGACAATATAAAATATATTAATTAGGTAGACGTACAAAATAAGCCTAAAAGTGTACGATAAAAAGTCTCAATAGCTAACGTAACATCTAAAACAATATTTTCTGTAGTCCCGTGAATAACTGAAAATCTATTTAGACCAACTATGAAAATAGAAGTATTCAATTTACTTTCAGTTGACCACTTAGTTTAGCAAGTATGCTGAACAAATTAAAATAAAGAAAAAAAGGTAAGAGATTTATTTCTTGAACTCGGTGTAACCGCATTTACCGCAGGTACGCCTGTCCTTATGTTCAGCAAGGAATACACCCTCTCCGCATCTTGGGCAGGCCTGGTGTGTCCTTTCGATCTTATCGCCGCTGACCTTATAGTAATCTTTTACTGCCATTGTTACACCTTTTTACTCTTCCACTGCTTCTGCTTTTTCCTCTGGTGACTCAGGCAGCTTGTTCCTCGCGAGGATATGTTCCTCTTCTATCTTTTTCATACGGGCAGCATCTTCATAGATCTTTGCATAACCGTTGAGCTTCTGCCTTCCGAAATCGTTCTTCATCCTCTGGATAACGACAAGTTCCAGTGGCACGTTCAGTAATGCTGCCATCTTGTTCTTTACGTCCATTCTTGCGGGAGTGGGCCCTTCGAAAGTTACCTCGAAGTTAAGCTCACGCCTGTTGAGAAGTACATTATTCTTATCCTCAATGATTTTAACATCCATTGAATTTCCTCCGAATATCTATCAAATTGTTCCTGTCTTCCTGCCCATGTATCATCTTGTCCAGCAGGTCAAGGATCTCTTCCTTTTTAGATCGTGTGATATTGACAAGCACCACCCCTTCATCCGGCTGCCCGTACAGCACAACCGAACCTTCAGGTGCAAGCAGTATTGCGGGCAATGCTGCAAGGTCCTCTTCGCCGCGCACGAATATTCGCACATGGTCCTTTGATCTTATTGCGTCATGGACCACATTTATCAGATCCTCGGTTATGACCCCGGGAGGATTATCCACGAATATTTCACTGAACCCTGTATGCTTTGTGCCCACTACTACGCGTGCCGACGCCGGCCCGCGTTTTGTCCGGTCATCAACGATAAGGATGTCCGGAATGATATTGGAATTGAGCAAGTGGAATGTAGTAACATCACCCACCGATATAAGTTTTGTGGGACTACCCAGGTCTTTGGAAAGCTTTTGTATTGTGTCATCACCGGTACCAGTGTAAAGGACACCAAAGGTCTTCCTTAACAAAGGACGCAGTTCTGCAGGCAGGTGTATCGTT
This sequence comes from Methanomethylovorans sp., assembly GCF_050177135.1. Taxonomy (NCBI): domain Archaea; kingdom Methanobacteriati; phylum Methanobacteriota; class Methanomicrobia; order Methanosarcinales; family Methanosarcinaceae; genus Methanomethylovorans; species Methanomethylovorans sp. Next base: position 17,197 of record NZ_JBFXHJ010000021.1, on the reverse strand, counting down.
TTCACCAATTACCGCACCTTCAGTGCATACCGATCAGCTACTTTGATCTCCATTTTCTGGGCTATCTCGGAAAGTTCTGGGTCCACAATTATCACCATGCCACTCCAATCACTACTAAGGTTACTGGAACTGCATACCAGGCACGTCTGGCCTGTGACTATCCTGTGGCACTCCCTACAAACCTGCTCTGCCATGTTCAAACCTCTTCCTGAGCATTGGATTTAGCCATCCTTTCCTCTTCGAGCCACTCCAGTTTACCCAAGGCATTCTGTCTCATAGTAAGACCGATCTTACTTTCCCTTGGTTCCCTTTCATTGATACTGAGCGCGACTATCCTGGTCCTCACCCTGTCACCTTCACCAAGGGAACGGGTTCCGGTTTTGCTCATAAGCCGGCCATTCTTTCCATCATATGACATGAAGTCATCTGTGATCTGGCTTACATGTAAGAGACCATCCATAGCGCCTATGCTGACAAAAGCCCCGAAATCAACGGTCTCAACAACTTCTCCTTCAACTACTTCCTGTATCATGGGTGAGAACACGATGGCATCGAAATCCACATCATAATAGACTGCACCATCGCCCACAAGGATGTGCCCTTCACCTACTTTTTCAATTTCCGTGATAGCAACGATGGCACCTATCTGCTTATCAAGCCTGCCTTCAAGCTTCTCCCTCAGTGCATTCTTAACATTGACCTGAACATCCCCACCCAAAAGATCAGGAGCTACCCGGATGGTATCTGAAAGCTTCATTTTCTTGTACATGCGATTATCTCCAAAAGCCCAGTTATCCTGCTATAAACCTATTTATATGTTATAATTTTTACTCTCGCTTATGACAATAATTCCAGACGGGTCCTTTGTCTGAGAGATATTACCCTGATGCCCATTTCCAGCAACCTCTTCTTAAGCCCGATATCATTTGTCAAAACTGCAGCCCCGGTATCATCTGCAAGGGACACGATGATATCATCGGCATGCCCTTCCATGGGAACAAGTTCGCACCTCTGTGCCAGAGACTTACCTACCTTTGCAGCTATGCGATCCTGACCCCTTGCTGTTGTAACAAGCTTCTCCAGCTCATTTAGCACGGCCAGAGGAACAATGAAATGATCAAAACCCAGCCTGTGTAATTCACTGAATATGTCTACATTGAATTGCACAGGTATCATCAGAGCATTCGTGTCGATTATCACCTTCAAGACCTTATGACTCCCACACCTATCAGGCGCCATCTCGAACCTATCCTTCTGCTGATAGCCACCATTGAACCGGCACTGGCACATACCGGTCTCTTGAGCTTCACTTCAGCAACGTTCTTCCTTGCACTGGTGACCACACCCACAGTAGTGGCCGTGCCCACATTAAGCATAAGTGGCTCGCTGGTTCTGATAGAACCTATCTCTGCTTCATCTATCACACCTACTACCCGTTCAAGCAGATTTAGCTCAAGAGTGAATACATCACGGGTAGGTGGTAAAGTTCCGGGTTTCCCTGCTACCTGTCCCACAAGGGAATCACTCTTGGTGATGGCAGGGTCCAGTGCAGTACCTACAGCAAGCAGTCCTCCCGGGGTGGCTTTGTCTACGGGGTCCTTACCTGCAAAGAGCATTGAGATCTTAGTGATTATAGGAACCCATCTGGTAGTCCCTTCACTTTCCAGCTTATAGCCTGGCCTAATCTCAAGATCTTCACCTATGGCTAAGACACCTTCTGTCAGAGTTCCACCGATCACACCACCCTTGATCTTGTCTATAGGAGTTCCCGGCTTGTTGATATCAAAAGAACGTGCGATAAGCATCTGTGCCGGTTTGTCGATCTTATATTCGGGGGTTGGGATATGCTCTTCCATTGCCTGGAGCAGAGCGTCGATATTTATGTTCTGCTGAGCAGATACGGGAATTATCGGAGCGTTCTCTGCCACGGTGCCTTTCACAAATCTCTTGATCTGTTTATAGTGATCTATTACCTCTTCTTTAGATACCAGATCGATCTTATTCTGGACTATGACAAGATTCTTGATACCGATAATGTTCAAAGCCATCAGATGTTCTTTAGTCTGTGGCTGGGGGCATTCCTCGTTCGCAGCGATCACAAGAATGGCACCATCCATTATAGCCGCTCCGGAAAGCATTGTAGCCATCAGGGTCTCGTGCCCGGGAGCATCTACAAAAGAAATAGTGCGCACTTCTTCTGAAGGCTCCCCACATCCCGGACAGGTCTCTTGTACAGTGTAACATTGTGGCTCAGGGCAGTTAGGGCATTTTCTGATAGTAGTATCTGCATACCCTAACCTGATAGATATTCCGCGCTTCATCTCTTCACTGTGTGTATCTGTCCACACGCCAGATAATGCGCTCACTAAAGTGGTTTTTCCATGATCGACATGACCTACCATGCCAATATTAATGCAAGGTTGACTCAATTACTGATTTCCCTCCGATGGGCAAATATTATAAAAGTACGTAGCAATGCTTGCAATCGGTCTTATGACCGGATGATATCTTGCTCCAGACCGTTGTTATCATTTGGTTACTGATATTTAAATGATTTCAACGTTTTAGTAATGTCTACATATTAAATCTACTTATCTATACATAAAAGAGCTCAAGTCACAATGCGACCCAACTCTCCCATCTCAATTGCTCTTCTTATTTCAAAAGCTATGCGTCTTCCCGTACTCATGTTCTTTCTCCAGATGGTATTACCATAAGGATGGCCCACTGACATGTGTACATTGGTCCCGCCGCCAACTCTGGGTGCGACATCATAGATATAGAAATTAAGGTCCTTATCTATACAGGTCTGCAGGCAGAACGGCCCTATTATGCCGGGATCATAGTGTTTACTGGCTGCCTTGATATACTTCTCGGCCAGCATGAACACATCCTCCAGCAGGGACTCGCGCAATGTGGAAGAATTATGTCCGCACACAGTATATTCAGGGGTCAGCTGGTGCTCTGCCAGAGTGATCTGCTGGGGTGCAGGCAGACGGACATGACCGTCCAGGCTGGTCTCAAAACGCCAGTCTATGCCAAGTATCTCAAGTTTGCTCATTTCTTCCTCGATGGGAGAATAGAACATATCGAAGTTGAACACCGGACCGATAACGTATCTCTCGATCCTTGCATTGTCCAAAGCTTCCCGCGTGATAACGCCTTGCTTAAGCAATGCTTCTGATTTCTTCAGGTATTCTTCATAAGTTGCAGCTGTGAAGAAACCTCTTTCCAGCTTCTTGACAGCATGCGGAAGTTTCACTATGGAGAGCTCTTCGATATCCTGGGGATCATTGATCCTTTCAGGGAAAGGAAGACCGGCCTTCTCCAGTAGCCAATAATAGTCGCGATCAATACCCCTTTCCTCGCTTCTGAGCATATTCCTGCTGCCTACTAGAGGCACAGAAAAGTCATTCTCTACCTCATCTATCCCGCAGTATGAAGTAAAGGACCTGTTAGGAATGAAAAGGATGTTCTGATCACGCAGCATCTGCTGGTTTTGAGGAAGCAGCACTTCATTGAACTTCTTCAACACCAAAGTCTCGTCCACAATTCCACGTTTTACCCTTCCGTATGCATCCCTCTGGGCCTTGAAATAATGGGAATATGTTTTCTCCCTTCCCTGCTGACATATAGCGAATGTGCGGAAATCCTCCTCCACGGCACCGTCAAATACATCTAATGCAGAGTGAGAAGCAACTGCTCCGATCTTGATCTTATCGGGATCGTAATCCTGAACGATATCTATGATCTCTTTTCTGTCTATCATCTTATACCCTCTCTTGTCTTCACACATATCAATGAACTATATAGGCTTTGCGTAGTTCCCTTTCACTTGTTCTTCACATCTGGCTCAGCAGGCCGATAATAACCGAAGTTATAAAAGTTTCCACTGCAGCTGCTACTAAAAGCAACGGCATGATCCAGTAGAAAAAGAACTTGACACCGGTGATAATTTCTTCTTTTAAGTGTACCGATTTCCCCTTAAGAGAAGCAAGTCCTTTAAACCCAAGCCTCAGACCAATAGCAGCGGATATAACTACCATCGGTATTTCAATGATGCCGTGGGGCAGAATACCAGCCACTAAATAAAGAGAACCTTGCTCCATTATGATCTTATGACTAAAAATACCCAGGAAGTAGCCGTTGTACGCAATGAAAAGGAAGGGCACTATCCCAAGGCCAACGCCAAGTACCAGTATGAGCAAGCTTTTCAGGGCATTGTTCAGGAAGATAAGGAACATTATCTCGATCAGAGACAGGTTTTTCAATAGCTCCACAAGTCCTTCAAGCTCCTCCAAGGACCTTACAACCATGTCAGGGTACATAATGGCAGTTATATATCCTATAACTGCAGATATCAAGAACAATAGGAACATGCACCCTATTTCTTTGCGAATGCCCCTTATGTATTGTAATGCTTGTTCTTTATTGCTGATATTGGACATTTTCATCATATCCCGAAAAACATACGTATAGTGTTCCTGCATGCCGGTGAGAGGCCGAGTACGAGGATCACCATTTTTACAAAGGTCCGCAGGTTGCGGGACTCATCATCTTCATTGAAATTAGTATCTATTATATACAGCACAGGAATAAAAATGGCCAGTTTCAACGGATACATCACAAATGCTGTTCCTGTGAGATCGATGAGATAAGAAGGCAATACGTGCTTTTCATAGTATCCCAGCATATCCACTCCTATGAACGTGGAGGAAGCATCCAGCATGTGGGCTCCGAGTATGGATATGTTCAATCGGTCCGTAAGTATTCCAAAATCTATCTTCTTTGCTATAAAATAAACAAATAATGTGATCAATGTACCCAGGCCAAGGATATAGATCAGTACCGCAGGAAGAACTACCGTTTGAATGCTAAGGAGCACTGATATGTTCAACAAGAACCAGAAAGTGCCCATGGATGCGAAAATGGTTTCCATGCTCTTTCCAGTCCATTTTTCACTGATCGCCTTAGCTATGACCAGACATCCCAACGTAATAAAAAAAACAACAAAATATATGATTGGGGTTATCAGGAAGAAACTGAAAGGTTGTTGTATGGCTCCTGCATCTTCGAGGACCCGCATGGAAGATCCGGCAAGTACAAAAGGCACTATTGAGGCTATGAACCTGTTATCTGCCTGTATATCCAGTTTTTTAAGCAGTTTGACAACTGCAAATATACATAATCCAAGTATGATGGCCCATGTAAGGGTGTTGACTATGTTATAACCCTCATCGTGCAGGATAGGGTCTATATAATATGTGTTTATAAATCCTGAAACCTTATCTATATACGAAGTCATTGAACCTCAAATGTTTATGTGATACTACAGGAATATCCTAATAGAATTAATGTTTAATAACTTCTGTCATCAAAAACGTTTCAACTAAAATGCAGTGCATAATTCAGTTACAAAACGACCGTACAAAACTATTGCAGGTATTCAAGTGATCCCACCCAGAGAAGAGAAAACCAAATGGATGCAATTACCCAGAGATATAGTAATAGGGCACGGAATCATCAGAGAAGTAAAAAGTGTCTGTGATGATCTCAAGCTGGCCAATAATCCCCTGATAGTAACAGGAAAGTATACCCGGAACATAGCCGGAGATATCGTATATGACATGCTGGCAGACGCAGGTGTCGATCCAAGTGTGATAACGATCAAATCAGCCACAACGGAAGAAGTTGAACGCGTTAAAGAAGTTGCCCTTTATAATAATTCCAATTACCTGCTGGGTGTTGGCAGCGGCAAATCCATTGACGTGGCTAAACTGGCAGCCACCGAACTGGACCTTCCGTTCATCAGTGTCCCTACGGCAGCTTCACATGACGGAATTGTTTCTTCTAGGGCTTCCATACATGATGGAAAGAGGGTCACCTCCGTGGAAGCAAATGCTCCCATGGCAGTCATTGCAGATACAGAGATCATCGCAAATGCCCCATACAGGCTTCTGGCAGCCGGTTGCGCAGACATCATCTCGAATTACACTGCAGTGAGCGACTGGGAACTGGCTTACAGGCTGAGAAATGAGCCATTCAGTGAATATGCTGCTGCTCTTTCCCGGATGACGGCAAAAATAGTGCTTGACTCCGTCGATTCCATAAAACCGGAGCTTGAGAGTTCAGTGAGGATAGTGGTAAAGGCACTTGTATCAAGCGGCGTTGCCATGAGCATTGCAGGATCTTCACGGCCTGCATCAGGTTCTGAACACATGTTCAGCCATGCTCTTGATATGGTGGCCCCGAAACCTGCACTGCATGGGGAACAATGTGGTGTGGGAACTATCATGATGATGTACCTGCACGGAGGCGACTGGGAACGCATCAGGAACGGACTGAAAAAACTGCATGCTCCTACTACTGCTGCAGAGCTGGGCATTGAAGATAAATATATATTGGAGGCTCTGCTTCTAGCACATACAATTCGTCCGGAAAGATATACGATACTCGGTTCAGGCCTTACCCCTGAAGCTGCCGAGAGAGTGGCAAAGATTACTAAAGTAATAGAATGATTCAGATCCAGGTGTGTGTTGATATGGTCGAGGTAGATACTACAATAACCCTTATTGGATCCAGGCTTGCTAAAGAAGGCATGGAGTTCATATTCGAAGGGGAGTCTAACGAGTGCAATAAATGTAAGCTCAAGAACACATGTTTAAACCTTGAAAAAGGACGCAGGTATAAAGTGGTCAGGATAAAGACCCCTTCGATACATGAATGTTTCCTTCACGACGGTGGAGTAATAGCAGTAGAAGTAGTGAAATCTCCGGTAGTGGCGATCCTTGATTCCAGGAAAGCCATCCGAGGCGCTAAGATCAGCTATGAGCCTCCGAAATGCAGCGACGTCCCAGATGACATGTATGATCTGTTCTTCCCGGAAGGACTGCGCACAGGAGACAAATGCACCATAACTGATATTCTGGATAATATTGAAGATGGGGACATATGTGCCACTCCACTGAAGAAGGTAGAATTGCAGTTATGAAAATTGAAGTGACATTAATGCGAATGTCTTTTATACTACTAACGGAATGCTAAGAACATAGCGTAACCTAAAAGAGGTGTTTGATGTCTGATACGGAAACAGAGATCCTTTCCCATGAGTTTTATACCAGGGAACGATGGAACAACTGGATAAACCAGGTGAAAGAGAGTGGTTTTGAGTTCAAGGAATCTGATGAACCACAAGATAAGGACAGTGCGGTTTTCATCAACATGGAGGACGACATCATCCTTGCATGCCTGAAAGTAGTAGCTAAGCTCGATAAAGAGCTCATCTCCGCAGAATCTGCCTTCCACTCGATCTCTCAGATAAAAGATATCGCCCTTGAAGAAATTGAACATATATCCGATGATATAGATATGATGATCGCTTCAATGCAGACATCACTTATCGGAACCTTTGCTGCTTTTGAATGTTATATAGGACAGGACTACAACAAAAAGGCAAGAATACCCACCCTGCTGAAACAGGCACTAGAAGCAGAGGCAGCCGACAATATAGAGATCTCACTGGATAAGGTAGCACAGATCGGTGCATTGATCATTAACGGACGTAAGTTACCCGATGATATAATGGAAGACATCCCTTACGGATTTGTAGCTGAGTGGATGGATGGGATCGATTCCATTGCCGCCGCCATGATGGGAAGTGACAGTTACAAGAACGACGAAGCTGACGACGATAGTTGAGATCATATTTAGACCGGCTTTGACCGGCCAATCTTTTTCTTTTAGTTTACCAGGCCATCGTTGCACTTATCTAGAAGTAAAGTGCTTTTCCGGGATATGTACTGTCGCCTTACCGACCCGGCAATAAAGAATATAGCTGTTCTTGACATGACACATGGCGGTGTTATCATTGCCCGCAAGCTCAAAGAGCTGGGCTTTAATGTGACAGGTGTGGATGTTTATGGAACGCTTTCTTCTGAACAATGCAATGCTTTGGAGATAGATGGTATATGGGTGTCGGAAAAGAACTGCTCTATTGAGGAGACGGATCTTATAATAAGCCCTGTTCACCTTTATCCCGACCATATTATGCTGCATCAGGCCGAAGAAAAACATGTTCCCGTAATATCTCATCACAGAGCTGTTGGAGAGATCATGAAAATTAAATATGAAAGTGATCATCCACTCATGATCGAGGTCACGGGCACCAAGGCAAAGACCAGTACTGCTTCCCTGCTTGCTGACATGATCTCAAGGAAGCTTACTGTTGTGCTACACACTTCCAGAGGACTAGAGCTATGGGAAGATGGTATGTGCGAGGTGATCCATAAAGGTCTTAGCATTGCTCCGGGTAGTATCCTAGATGCAATGGATATTGCAGGATCGCTCGGAAGGGAGATAGATGCGTATATTTTTGAGATATCACTGGGAGTTACAGGATATGGGAATGTTGGCATCATCACCACCCTTGACATGGATTACATGATCGCAGGCAAAACATCCATGGCAAGTGAGGCAAAAGTAAGGTCTCTGCTAAACTATTCTTCAAAAGCACTTATCGTACTCAATGAGAACTGCAGGAAAGCATTAGAACAATTGGATAGATCCCTTGGAACAGAAAACATAACTACCTTCTGTATCATGGAAAATGAAGAAAGCAGAACTTCAGATGCTGACCATTTTCTGAACATGCATAAAAACAGTTTCTCTATTACAAGCGGGAAAGGATATATCGAATTGTTCCCTGCAGATGGATATGATGCAAGGTCATACATCACAGCTTTTGCTGCATCCTGTGTCACAGCTCTTGAAATAGATGTACCACTGGAAAATATAAAAAATACCATTCAACAGTTCAGGGGTTTGCAGGGCAGGATGCAGGAGATGACAAAAGAGGACATCAGGATCCTGGATAATTCTAACTCTGGTATGGACATAGTTTCTGTGGAAAAAGCACTGGACCTGAGTTTAAAAAGAAAGCGAAAGGTGATAATGGTGCTTGGTGAAGAGGCTGCACAGGTATGCGAAGGCCTTCCGCCGGAGGGTGTTGCTGATCTGATCAGCCGCAGGCTGGCAGATATGGAGGAACTGATACTGGTAGGCGAGAGGATGAAGCCCCTGGCAACCGGAAATATCCATTATGCAGAGAGCTTGGACATGGGAAGAATGTGGGCAATGGGAATTGCCAGAAAAAAGAGAGCTGATGAAGTTACTGTTGCTCTGTGTGTGAAGTGCTTCCGGTGAAAATAGGGAGCTTGTTACATAAAACAGCCCTTTTATATCAGAAGGCTGTAGTATAGTGCAAAAGTATCATTTGAATAAGTGTAAAAAATCATACTTCTTTAAGTAAATATCATAACGATCATATGACACCATGGAGAATAGCATGGCTGCGAATGACATATCTATAATACACCCCAGACCGAGTTCGATAGTTGCTGCCCTGTACACCCTTAGGGATCTGAATGTGGATGTTGCCATATTGCATGGCCCTCCGGGATGCTCTTTTAAGCATGCGAGACTTCTCGAAGAAGACGGGATACATGTAGTTACCACGGCCCTAGATGAGAACGGTTTTGTATTTGGAGGGCGCAGGGAGCTTTCCTCTGTGCTTGAAAAGGTCAATGAGATGTTCCATCCGAAACTGATAGGCGTTGTTGGGACGTGTGCCAGCATGATCATTGGAGAAGAACTGCACGAGCCGGTGATGGATGCAGATCTGGACGTACCGGTGATAGAGGTTGAGGTCCATGCAGGATATGCAAATAATACAAAAGGAGTGCTGATCACTCTGGAATCTGCGCTGGACATAGGTGTTATCGACAGGGAAGAGTTCGAGCGGCAGAAAGTGCTCCTGGAAGAAGCAACGGAAGTGGAAAAGCGCCACGGTGCAGCCAGCAAGGAATACCTGGCACCTTCAAGAGGAGACCTGAAGTACAAGGTGGCACAGCGTATCATAGAGTTGCTGAAGGAAGGCAAGAAAGGCCTTGTAATAATGAACGCCAAGAAGGAGACAGGCTATATGTTCGCGGACATAAATGTCGCTGTTCACGAAGTTGCATCCCGGCTGGGAGTATCTGGAAATGTGGTGAATATGGCAAACCTGGATGAGTCACTCGGCCTGCCCCGGGTGAGGGACCATGCCCGTAATATCATGCACGACCTGAAGGAAAAAGGTGTTCAGATCCACGATATCACAGGAGG
>NZ_JBFXHJ010000021.1:0-6936 GCF_050177135.1 Methanomethylovorans sp. | reverse complement strand
GACATAGTATGCGGTGGTTTTGTGGCGCCCATAAGAAAGGGACTCGTGAACGAAGCATACGTGCTGACATCCGGGGAGTACATGCCGCTGTACGCTGCTAATAACATCTGCAAAGGTCTCAGGCAGATAGATACCCGTCTGAGTGGTGTGATCTGCAACTCCCGCAGCGTTACAAGGGAAGAGGAGATAGTGCGCAGGTTCGCCGAGGAGATCGGCAGCAAACTGGTTGCTTTCATTCCTAAGGAACAGATCGTGCAGGACTGCGAAAGAGATGGGTTCTCTGTCATTGAAAAAGCCCCTGATTCAGACATTGCCCATGTGTACCGTGACCTTGCCCGGGCCATCATGTCAAATTCAGATTCAGCATTGCCAACATCACTGGATGATGAAAGGTTAAGGGAGCTTACACGCTGATCCACATGACCGCTGCCGTCAACATGCGTCCTCCTGTAGCCGGTGAGGAGAAGCACATCCCCAGAGTGCTGATCTCTGCCGGGAGTTCGTCTTCCGGTAAGACCACTGTTACCATCGGCCTTCTGGCTGCCCTGTCAAAAGCAGGATACAAGGTGCAGCCGTTCAAAGTAGGGCTGGATTACATCGATCCCAGTTACTACTCGGAGATCACGGGGCGCAGGGCCAGGAACATCGATGGCTACCTTATGGATGAGGAGAGGGTACGCGATGTGTTCCTGCATGGGTGTGAAACAGACGGCGAGGCTGACATTGCCATTATCGAAGGTGTGCGGGGACTGTATGAGGGCCTGGAGAGCTTAAGTGACATCGGCAGCACTGCACAGATAGCGAAGGTCCTTAACTGCCCTGTCATCCTTGTACTGAACACACGCAGCATCACCCGTTCGGCTGCAGCTATTGTTTCAGGTTTCAAGGCGTTTGACCCGCAGGTGAACATTGCCGGAGTAATATTGAATAACATCGGTGGCCAGCGCCATGCCAAGAAGGCAAAGGAAGCCATAGAACACTACACAGGCATACCTGTGATAGGCATCATCCACCGTAACAATGAGATGATGATCTCCATGCGCCACCTGGGGCTTGTGCCTGCCATCGAAGAGCGCAGAAGATCCAAGGATTTCGATGCCAGGATAAGCACCATAAGGGATGTTATCTCTGAAGGTGTGGACATAGAGAAGGTGCTGGATATTGCGCGGCAGGCAACTCCTCTTCCAAGACCCTCAAGCACTATCTTTGTTCCCCGGTCGGTGGCAGAGAAGCCGGTCATCGGCATTGCCCTGGACGAGGCGTTCAATTTCTATTATCACGATAACCTTGAATTGCTGGAGCTTGCAGGAGCAGAACTGCGGTATTTCAGTCCGGTGCATGACGAACACCTGCCGGACGTGGATGGGATCTACATCGGCGGTGGTTATCCCGAACTGTTCGCTGCCGAGCTTGAGGCTAATACTTCCATGCGCAAGGATATAAAAGCAGCATCTGAAGCAGGACTGCCCATTTACGGGGAATGCGGCGGACTGATGTACCTTACCCAAAAGCTCACAACAGGAGTCAAGGGAAAAGGAACATATAACATGGCCGACATGCCCGAATCCACCCACGAGATGGTGGGTGCACTCCCCGGACATACGCTCATGGGACATAAACGCGTGGTCAGCTACAATATCGGTTCCCTCACGCTCGACACGGTCATCGGTAAAACAGGAAACAACTTCCGTGCCCACGAATTCCACCACTCCGAAGTCACAGAACTGCCCACAGATGCTAAATTCGCCATCAAACTCTCCCGGGGCACAGGCATCATCGATGGCTGGGACGGGCTCACAGTAAACAACACGCTGGGCTGCTATGCCCATCTTGTGGCATGCTCTTATGAAGAATTCGCAAGGGGCTTTGTGGATTTTGTGAGAGAGAGAGGGAGAATATTGTAATATGTTGTATATGTTTGAATTTTAGAATTTTCTTTCAATACTATTAAATATCGGAACAAAGATGAGTTTACTATTATAAAATATAGTGAAACTGCATCCTAAAACGATAAGAGCTGTACATATGATAACTGAAGAAATCTGTAAAGAATGTTTAAGTAAATCATATGTAATGGCAATTGGAGCAATGGCTGGATTGAATGTCCAGTTTTATGATATAGACTATGGAGTAGATGGCTTTTTTAAAGAAGTAAGGGAAATAAACGGGAGAAGATGTACTTCAGGATTACATTTAGATTATCAATTAAAAGCTACTAAAAATTGGGAATTTAAAGATGAATATATTATTTATGACTTGGATGTGAAAAATTACAATGATTTGATTAATGTTTATAAAGAAACATCTAATATTTCCCCTTTAATTCTTATATTGTTACTCTTACCTGAAGAAAAAAATTCATGGCTCACAGCAACCCATGATAATTTGGTTATGCAAAAGTGCTGTTACTGGTTTGCTGTAGATGAAAAATTATCCAATTCTAACAACAATTCTAAAGTACGAATTAAGATTCCATTGGCAAATCTTTTAACCCCTGAATCTTTATTAAAACTGCTCAAGTCACCAAATATGAAGGGGATGTGTTAGTGATAGAATATAATTATAGAGGAAACAGTTACTTTTTTCCTTACAGCAATCTTTCTCTTTACTTGGACAAAAAGGGATGGATTTTTGAGAAATCTAAAGGTGACAGTAAAATATATTTCAATTATTTAGACTCTGACTTTAAAGTAGTAATAGGATTACCAGACAAAAATTCACATGTGTTAAATAATCTATTGTTTCATGTATTTGATACACTTTCTGACTTTGAGCAAAGGACATTAGAAGAAATATTGGAATCAATATCGAGTATAGATAAAGACGTATGGAAAATAAGCATCTCAAAGGGTGCAAAAATAAATTCAATCGATTTTAATGATGTTGAAAAGGCAATCAAAAACATAAAAAACTTAATGTTATATTCTGCCTCTGCTGAACAAGAAGCACGGCCTTATTTTGAAAAACCACTGGCTACAGGAGATTCTTTCGTAAAAGAATGCAAGTTTGGTCACACATATGCTGGTAGTTTTGGATTTACTATAATTACTCCTGTTAAGAGTTTAGATAAATGGTTCGATGATAAATCGCTAATATCTCGTGATCGAAAAATCAATGAAAGGATAATGAGAAGTTTCATGTTGATAAGAAAAGAAGAAGAGATTATTGACATCACTTCCGTTTATGAGAATGCCTTGAATGGAAACATGTGTGAAGCTATAATAGACTTATTGCGAATATCTAAAGGTGATATTGAATGTTCAATCAATTATTCACCTATAGCCAATGTTTCTTCAGACATTAAAGATTATTCAAAAATAGAAATTAAGCACTCTAACATGAGTTATATTGAAGGAATCCTAAAAAAACTTCGTCAAGAAAACGAGGAGATTAATAATTTTACAATTATAGGAAATATTATAGAATTAAAGCATGAAACTACAGATGAAGATAACGATTACAACATCTTGATTATAGGCGATATTGAAGATAAAAGTAAGGAAAAAATACATGTATCCTTGAAAGAAGGAGACTACATAAAGGCATGTGAATTGCACAAAGAGAGTATCAAAAATAAAAGAGACATCTTCGTTAAAATATCTGGCAACCTCAGAAGATCAAAAAAGAAATGGTATCTAGATTCTTACCACTCATTCAAAGAAATAAATGATATTCGTGCAAATGCTGCGGTTAATGATGACATGCAACAAAATTTGTTTAATTTTTGACTTTAGAAAGCTATAGTTGTGTTCAGCATACAGCTTTTCCTGAACTTCCTGTGGTCCGTGTTGTTCTTCGGCCTGCGGTCGCCTTTCTACGGACTTGTAGAGATAGTTGTCCTATGGATGGTTATTCTTGTAAACATCTGGCTGTTCTACAGGATCTCAAGAACAGCAGGATTATTGCTGGTACCGTACATCCTGTGGGTATCGTTTGCAATAGTGCTGAACTACACAATATGGATACTGAATGGGTAAAAAGAAACGCTCAATGAGCTTACAGCCATTTTTATCGGTTTGTTTTACACAGGATCCATGTGAAACATTAATAAGTATTATCGACTACTATGAAGTAGTATGGTAATTCCTGTATTATTGAAATTCCTGGTATTCATCATAAGCCTGTCAATATCAGGGTGTGTTTCACCTGGTGACCAGGGAGTTGACACTGTCACAAATGTCAATGTGCCAACCGGACCCATTGCATATGTAGATACCGACGGAAACGCAAATTACAACTGCGATGGAGTGAATGACCATGTGGAGATCAATAAAGCACTGACATATGTCAATAGTATCGGCGGTGGGACAGTATACCTGAGAGGACCTAATACGTACTGGATAAATGGGACCCTGAAGATGGGGTCGAACACTATCCTCACAGGGGACTCCAGCGCCTGTATCAAGCTCATACCAAATGCCAATTGGGGAGATTATGTACCTTTGATCACTAACATGGATGGTGCAAACAAGAATTTCACAGTAAAGGGCTTCGAGATAGATGGGAACAGTGAGAACCAGTCAGTTCCCCGGGGATCGGCATATTACGATATGATCTATTTCCACAAATGTACCGACATCACTGTTACTGGCATGCGTCTGGAATGGGGGACAAGTGATGGCCTGATAGTAAGGAACTATTTCCACGACAAACCTTCCAACATCGTTTTCACAAACAATTCAGTATATAAGCTTGGACACGAAGCACTGTACACCCTAGGGCTGAACGGTGTGACAGCAGCTAACAACAATGTATTTACAAGGACGAACACGGCTTTCAGACTATCAAGTTCAGGCCACGCTAAGATCTACAACAACATCATCCATTCGGAGATACAGGACTGGTCAACCGGCCCGGGAATCGAGATCGACAAGAGCGATGGATACGAGTCCGAGAATATCGAGATATACAGGAATAAGATCCATACCCTTAATGGTGCTGCTATCTGGATATTTGGAGAGGACACTGACGATGTGATACGTGGCAAGGATGTGTACATACATCACAATATAATATATGATGTCGGCCAATACGATAAGTTTACCGGATACAGCAACGCGGGGATCGTTATCGGGCAGTTCAATAATACAAGAATAGAGAACAACGTTATTCATAATGGCGGCCAGGCGGGAATTAAATATTACCAATACCCGAACGCAGCCGCAATGAACGAATCGTTCACGACCATTGTCAGGAACAATATTATACTGGGCTCTGATAAATACCAGGACAGTGGGTTGTGGAACACTGATAGCATAAATCACACTTTCGTATCAGATAACAACTGTATATATAATGTGGATAATAATTACAATGGAAATGGTATAGTCTATAAAGACGACATCTATGTTGATCCGCTATTTGCAGATGCTACAAAACACGATTATCACCTGAAAAGTACTGCAGGCCGATGGTCCGGCAAAGCATGGGTAAACGATGCTGTAACAAGTCCGCTCATTGATGCAGGATACCCTTTATCGCCCTTCAGTCGTGAACCCGAGCCCAATGGTGGCAGAATGAACATAGGCAGATATGGCAATACTAATGAAGCTTCCAAGAGCCCTTCCACCTGACCTTTGTATAAAAAGGGATTAGAATCATCGTTCCTGAAAGGAACATAGACCAACCTTTAATATCAAAAACGACCTTTTAAAATCATGCAAACCATGCGTGAACACCCCACACTCTGGATCCAGGGCAGTACTTCAGCTTCACTGGAAGGCAAGACCATAGTGCTTGCAGTTACCGGCAGCATTGCAGCGATACGCACTGTTGAACTTGCCAGAGAATTAATACGCAGAGGTGCCGATGTATATGCTGTCATGAGCGAGGCTGCCTCATGGATACTTAATCCCATGGCCCTCCACTACGCCACCGGCCATGAAGCGATAACCAGGATAACAGGGGCTGTGGAGCATGTGGAGTTCTGCGGTATGAGCGGTAAGGCCGATCTTTTGCTCATAGCTCCTGCAACAGCTAACACCATCGGAAAAATTGCATCCGGGATCGATGACACACCTGTGACCACCTTCGCCACCACGGCCATTGGAGCAGGTATACCAGTGATGATAGTACCTGCAATGCACGAAGCTATGTATAAACATCCTGCATTGATCGAAAATTTGGAGAAGATAAAAAGCTGGGGAATTGGGCTCATCGGACCGGATATCAAGGAAGGTATCGCTAAGATAGCCTCTAATGAAGAGATAGTGCTACAGGTGGAAAGGCGGTCCGGCAGCAGAGAACTTGCAGGCAGGAAGATCCTTATAACCAGCGGCTCCACTGCAGAAGCTATTGATCCTATAAGAATACTTACAAACAGAGCATCAGGCAAGACTGGTGTGGAACTTGCTCTGGAAGCCTACAGGCGCGGGGCAGAAGTGACCATAGTACATCGCAACAAAGTGGGATTTACAGGCATCAAAGAGATATATGCTGAAAGCGCCTCCCAGATGACAGAAGCAGTACTTGGGGAACTGGACTGTAGTTATGATGTACTGATCAGTGCAGCTGCCATAGCTGATTATACCCTTGATCCGGCAAATACCAAAATAAAGTCAGGGGAAGAACTTACCCTACGCCTGAAACCTACTGCCAAGCTGATAGGCAAAGCAAGAGAGAAATATCCGGACTTGCTGATTGCAGGATTCAAAGCCGAAACCGGAACCTGTCTGGAAGAGCTGCTCAAAAGAGCAACGCACACCCTGGAAACCTCAAAACTTGACCTTGTAGTTGCTAATGATGTAGCAAGCAGTGGAATTGGTACCGAGGATAACGAAGTATATATCCTTACTGCGGAAGATCCCGGTCACATCCATATAAAAGGATCAAAGAGAGTTATAGCCTCTGCATTACTGGATGAGATAGGCCATCTGCTGATATCAAGGAAGTGAGAGCACGCCAGAAACAAAATGGTCTGCCAGTGCCTTTGCTCCG
>NZ_JBFXHJ010000020.1:0-22644 GCF_050177135.1 Methanomethylovorans sp. | reverse complement strand
TCTCCTTCAGTGTTCCTTCCCTGTGCACTCGTGTGACCGGCTGCACGAATTTCTTTAAGGCCTCCATGGCCTTTTCTGCTCTGTATTCCTGCAGGAAACCCATAAGTATTACAAACAGGATGATACCAATTATAGCCCAGAAATTGATAACCTCGTGGGCCATCAACGATATTATTGCAGCAGCAGCCAGTACCCACACTATTACATTTGCCAGCTGCCGCACCAAAACCTTCCAAGGCGTGACCCTGTTCTTTTCCTCAAGCTGGTTAGGCCCGTACCTTACAAGCCTTTTCTTTGCTTCTTCGTTCGATAGCCCCTCAGGGGAGCTTTCCAGTTCCAAAAGGGCTTCCTCGGTTCTCATGCCATTCTCCTGTTAAATGAATTTGAAAAATCCTTAGAGATCTAGTTCTCGTTCTGTGTACACACGTGGGCAGCAAAGCTTATTGCAGTTTCTATTATAGAATTCCAGTTAGTTTCATTGATGCACTCAGTAAAAAAGCTATCATTATCCAGAGCAGGCAGACCGTATATCAGGCCGGCATTAAAACTATCTCCGGCACCTATGGTGCTCACAGTTTCCACTATCTGTACCGGGTAATATGTTTCTTTTTTACCTGCTTTCAGCCATAATCCTCTGTTCTCTTTTGTATATATCAGGCAGTAGCAACCGGATTCTTTTACACGTTCATATACCTCGTCCACACTCTCTGCTGCGAAAATAATCTCAAACTCCCGATGTGAACCCCGAACCACATGTGCCAGTGATATATTCTCCTGCACCATGTTACGTATAGTTCCAATATTGTTCAGCAGAGATTCCCTGAGGTTCGGGTCATATAGGATGATCGCTCCGGCATCTCTGGCATTTTTCAATATGTCCAAAAGTTTCTCTCTCACCTGCTCTGATACTGCCATCAGAGACCCAAAAAGTATGATGTCGCCTTTTCTGAGAACAGGGTTCAGTATCTGTAACCGTTCATGGGGATATGTTTCATAAAGGACATATTCTGCATCATTCATCTCATCCAGAAAAGCCAGTGCAAGAGGAGTTTTTCCTACATATCTGTATATGTTTTCGGTATTCACTCCATTGGACATCAGAAAGTCATTTATAGTGCTGCCTACATGGTCTGCAGATAACTCGCTAATCAGTGTTACATCTATCCCGCACCTTGCAAGAGAAACGGCAGTATTGAGCATCGCACCGCCGGGGGTTGCAGAAACAGGTACCTTTTCACGGAAAGTTATATCGTAGAAAGTTTCGCCTATGGTAAATACCCTTCTCACTTTATTGCCTGCCAGATATAGCAAATGTGTAGAACATATTATCAGATACTACATTTCCCATGCTTTTCGAATATAATGCTTTGTAGGTACATGACATTTCCCTGAGGGTCACGTTGTATGAACGTTCTCTCTTCCACGGGCTTAGTTTCCCCTTTTTCCGTCATTATCCTGTATTTAAGTGTGATGTATTTGCTTCCTTCCTTGCAGTTCTCGATAGTTTCCAATTTAACATATTCACGTTCATCCGGCTGTATGATGTCCTCATAGGACATTTTGCATGTAAAATCTCCGGCTTTGTAGCCGAACTGTGAGATATTATCGGAAATGAACACGACAGCAAGATCCTTTGAAGGGTCCCTTGAAAGAGCAATAAAAGGACTGCTATTGATGATAGACTCCAGTACCTTTAACCTTTCAAATGCCTCTTTCTGCTTTTCCAGAGCGTAAAGCAATTCGTCCTTGCTTAGTTCCTTCTCTATCGTACATGCATCCCTTTCAGTACTTGTATTCATTCTATGCCCCCATTCATAAGGTACCCATTTATACCTATAACGGATTTAACCCTGTATTATTTAAGTATTTGCTGACTGTTGTTAATTCCCGGTCACAGAATGTATCCATCAGATAGGATACATTAAAAACTCTTGTCAAAATGATCGATCAAAAAAAGATCATGTATCCCTTTAAAGGGATATCATAAACTGTACTTTAAAGCGTACTTATTTAATATACAGGCCACATCTGCAGGACCCACGCATCTCTATATCGCGATTCCTGGCCGCACAGGGGCAGATGATCTTCTTGTCAGTCTCTTTATCCCCCGTCCTTTTCTGACAGAAGCAATACCATTCTCCATATTGCTTCTTATTGTTGGATATTCCCTTCACCGCTGTAACTACCACATCATAGTCGGGGTTCAGCCTGTATCCGGATTGGATCGCATTTTTCTTAGACTTTTCAAAAAACTCCTCTTCAAGTGGGGTATTGAATTGCACGTTAACACTCCTTTGTTCCAAGACTATTCTTATGTACTATGATTTATTCCTTTGCAAGGGAAGCAAGCCGGCTCCCGATCTCTCTGCATTTGGCACGGTCTTCTTCAAAAGGCTTGAAGTTAACCTGGAATCCAGGTTCCACGATCTCAAAACCTGATTCTGAGAGTTCTTTTTCAACACCTTTCACTGCACCGCCGCCCCAGCCATAAGAGCCGAAGACGAAGAACTTCTTGCCTTTTGGCTGGAGGCCTTTCATGTAGCTCAGGAACCCTGCAACAGTGAAGAACATACCATTGTTCAGCGTAGGGGAGCCTATAGCAACTACCGATGCATCCATAAGTTCCTTTATTATCTTGCTCCAGTCGTTCTTACGCAGGTTCCTGAGTTTCACATCCACTCCAGCGGATTGCACACCTTCCAGGATCTCCTTTGCCATTATCTCAGTGCTGTTCCACATTGTGTCATACACTATGAGCACCTGTGGTTTTGCCTCAGCATTGGCCCATTTGACATAGGATTCGATTATCCTTTCAGGTTCCTTTCTCCATATCACTCCATGCGCAGGGGCTATCATATCGAACTTGAGCCCCATCTGCTTTACCTTCTCAGCATAACCAAGCACCTGTTTGCCAAAAGGCATGAGGATGTTGGCGTAATATATCTCGGCGTCCTCCATAACGCCTTCTACCTGGTCCTCGAACCTTTCCGAGGTTGCTATGTGCTGTCCGAATGCATCGTTAGAGAAGAGTATCCTGTCTTCCTTGAGATATGTGTGCATGCTGTCAGGCCAGTGCAGCATCACAACCTCAATGAACTGCATGTTCCTCTTTCCGATACTTATCTCATCCCCGGTCTTCACTACCTGGATATCCCATTTCTCGAATCCCATTTCACGATAATGTTCGAAAAGGCCTTTTTTGCCTTTAGCAGAACAAAATAGCTTTGCCTTTGGAGCTACTTCCATCATTGCAGGCAGGGAGCTGGAATGGTCCATCTCCACATGATTGGACACAATATAGTCTATCTTCGAAGGATCCACTATCTGAGAGATCCTGCTCAGCATCTCTTCAAAGAAAGGTGCTTTTACAGTGTCGATAAGTGTGATCTTTTCATCTATTATCAGATATGAGTTGTAGGTTCCACCCTTAGGTGTCTCGTATCCATGGAAATCCCGCAGGTTCCAGTCTACAACACCTACCCAGTAAATACCTTCGGATATCTGCACTGTTTGTATATCATTTCCCACTTACATCTCTCCTTTATGTCTGCATCCTGAACTCTGTAGCAGCCTGCAGCATTTCATCTATAAGCCTGTAATGTCCTCTTTCCGCTGCAGCTATCCTGTCAAAGAACTCTTTTTGTTCAGGCTCTGTTGCTCTTCTTCCAAGTTCCGTATAAAAATACTCGCTCTTGTACTCAAAGCGCAGGGCAGCAAGCAGGATGCCTATCTCTT
Organism: Methanomethylovorans sp.; assembly: GCF_050177135.1. NCBI lineage: Archaea > Methanobacteriati > Methanobacteriota > Methanomicrobia > Methanosarcinales > Methanosarcinaceae > Methanomethylovorans > Methanomethylovorans sp. The sequence continues at coordinate 18,909 of NZ_JBFXHJ010000020.1, read as the reverse complement.
CAAGTTTCTTGTCAGAGAATTCCTGTGTCAGAGAAGGAGTAAAGTCCGGGAAATGGTGTTCGACATGTGCAGCTTTCTTGTCTCCGTTCTTGAACTTTCTCAGCATCTCAGCGTGCTTTTCCTCTTCCCCGGCAAGGAATGCATACATCTCGCGGGCAGCCGGGTTAGGCATTGATTCTGATCTTTTAAGGTAATATGCCCTACCGTCTTCTTCAAGCTTGATGGCTACATCAATGGCTTCTTCCAATGTATCCAATTTGTCAAGTTGCTCAGAAATTTCCTGTAATACGTCTTTCATTATTAGTCATCTCCATCTGCTATTGTCTATATGGATGTGTATGCATGGCTGAAGACCAATTTGCAATTCCCCACACTTTCTGACTACAACCTGTAAAATTATATAACTTTCGAACATATATGCAACATTTCATATATGCCAGTTCCATTGCTGGAAAGGCAGGTCAGTGAATATTTGTATTTAGAAACCTTTTTATTACCCCGTCTCCATTATGAAGTTTAAATTTATCATGTGGTTTCATATTCTTCAATTCTTTTGATCATGAGGTAATCTAATGGGCAAAATAAAGATAGCTATTGCCGGAATTGGTAACTGTGCCAGTTCGCTCATTCAGGGTATTGAGTACTATAAAGATAAATCTCCAAAGGATGCCATAGGGCTGATGCACTGGGATCTGGGTGGTTATAAGCCCTTTGATATAGAAGTGGTAGCTGCCTTTGATATAGACAGCAGAAAAGTTGGAAAAGACTTGTCAGACGCGATCTTTGCCCTGCCCAACTGTACTACTGTGTTCTGTTGTAGTGTTCCAAGAACAGGTGTCATCGTTAAGATGGGAAAGGTGCTGGATGGGGTTTCAGAGCACATGGCAGATTATGATGATTCTCGTAAGTTCATCGTTTCAAATGCGCCTGAATCTGAAAAAGAGCAGATAATTAAGGAATTGAAAGACTCCGGGGCTGAGATACTTTTAAATTACATGCCAGTGGGATCTGAACAGGCCACTCAGTTCTATGCTGAATGTGCTCTTGAGGCAGGTGTGGCCTTTGTTAACAACATGCCTGTTTTCATCGCAAGCAACCCTGAGTGGGCTGCCCGTTTTGCTGAGAAGGGTATTCCCATAATCGGGGATGATATCAAAGCCCAGCTTGGTGCTACCATCACCCATCGCACCCTTGTTGACCTTTTCCGCAAGAGGGGCGTAAAACTTGAAAGAACATATCAGTTGAACACCGGGGGTAACACTGATTTCCTTAACATGCTAAACCGAAGCAGGCTTGCCTCTAAGAAAGAGTCCAAGACCGAAGCTGTGCAGTCTGTGGTAGGCAAGCGTTTGGACGACGATAATATCCATGTGGGTCCAAGTGATTATGTGCCATGGCAGAACGACAACAAAGTATGTTTCCTCAGGATGGAAGGCAAGCTTTTCGGTGATGTGCCTATGAACATCGAGTTGCGTCTTTCGGTAGAAGACTCTCCCAACTCTGCAGGTGTTGTCATTGACGCCATAAGGTGCTGCAGGCTTGCGCTGGACAGAGGCATTGGTGGTATACTTTATTCCCCATCTGCTTATTTCATGAAACATCCTCCCAGACAGTTCACTGACGATGAAGCCTACAACATGACCCTTGAGTTCATTGCAGGTACCAGGGATAACTAAAAATATGATCCGGGCGGTAACTTGCCAGCGAGATCTCTTTGGTGTGGATTTCAGCGGTGCCAAGTCCGCCTGTTATAAGATCTGGCTCAGCCACGGTAAAGTGTCCGGGAACAGATTAGGTATTGTGGAATGTTACCCTCTTAGCGAAGTAGATCCAAGTAACCTGGGCAGGGAACCTTGTCTTCGTTTTTTGCTTGGCCTTATATGCTCCAGTAAAAGTTCTATTTTTGGCATGGATTTTCCCTTTGGAATTCCGCTACCTCTCATGCAGGGGCTCGGTTGGAACGAGTTCATCCGGCATTTCCCGGAACTCTATACCAGTGAAGATGAGTTCAGAGATAGAAACCGTAGACTTTCAGGGAACGTGGAGCTCAAAAGAGCAACGGACAAAGAGGTAAAAGCTCCCTTTTGTGTTTATAACCTAAGATTGTACAGACAGACATATTTTGGTATAAGGGACATTATAAGACCTCTTGTGATCTCGGGTGCTGCCAGTATTTTGCCCATGCAGTCTCCGAGGGCAGATGTTCCATGGGTTATGGAAATATGCCCCGCCTCTGCACTGAAAAAAGAAGGATTGTATATTTCCTATAAAGGAAAAGGAACAAAAGAACGAAAATCCAGGGAATATATTCTGGACCATCTTGAAAGAAAGGCATTGGATCTGCCCGAAGATATACGGGACAAGGCTCTGCAGAACGCTGATGGCGATGCTCTGGACAGCATCATAGCAGCATATTCTGTATTCTGCGTTCTGAACACGCTGGTTCCGGGAAACGGAATAGGTGAGCCTTATATAAATGAAGGGTTCACTTATATTTGAAAACTCATTCCTTTGGAATACCAATTATTCTATATAGGTCCTCAGGACTGTCAAGTATTGTAATATTCTCCATGCGGGACAGCTTTTCAGTGTTCTCTATGTCTATGTCTCTCATTTTCAGTTTCATTTCCTTTCCGTTGGGAGCATAGGTTGTCACTGTTCCCTTTTGTCGATCTACCGGAAGGATATAAATTGGTGTTTCACCTTTAGCCGTTTGCGCAACGACATTTGTCACAAGGTTATCGGCAATGCCATGAACTATCTTTGCCACAGTATTGGCCGTAGTAGGTGCAATTATCAGCATGTCATAATGTCCAAGCTGCAAAGGTCCCGCAATGAAAGGGGAGTTTGGGCCAGCATCTGTTTTGAAGTTAGGGAAATCTCTCTGTATATCATCCCACATTCTGTACCACTTCATAACCGTTTCTCCTTCTTTGGAAAGGAACACCATGAATTCAATATTTGTTTTTTTCTTAATATCTACCATTGTATTGTAAGTCTCTTTTATAAGATCTCCCGAACCTGTTATTCCCCATGCTATCCTTTTCATATAATCTCTCCATTTGTCAATATCCTGCCAATGCTTCCTTCTTGACCATGTCCTTTGGGATATTCATTAAGGCCAACATTTCCTCCATGGACCTGACCATTTCAGGTGGGCCGCATATCAGAAAATGTCTTTCTCTGTAATCTGGTATCTCCCGGATCACCATGTTCTCGCATATACGTTCCCGGCAACCTGTCCAGCTTTCTGATGCACGGGTCAGGGTGTACACTACTTTTAAATTGTTGTTGTTGTTGTGCATCATTTCATCAAGTTCTTCTCTGAAGGCAAGGTCGTTCTCTGTCTTGTTGCTATATATCAGCACAATGTCAGCATCAAGGTGGAGGTCAGTACAGTATCTGCAAATACTGATCATGGGAGTGATACCTATCCCGCCGCTCAGCAATGCCACTTTTGCATACTCTCCTTCGAAGGTCATCTTACCGAAAGGCCCGCTAATGACAGCACTATCCCCTATCTTCATATTGTCAAGCACGTTTGAGAACGGATGACCTGTAAGCTTTTTGGTGAACTCTATATGATCTTTCTCGGTGGGACTGCTGGAAAGGCTGAATGCCTTTGTGATCACTTTCCCTTCCACTTCCAGACTTACAAGTATGTATTGGCCGGGTTTATAATCAAAGCCTTCAGGCCGCCTGAATCTGAAGCTTTTTACATCATTTGTCCTTTTTATGATGTCTATTGTTTTTTCTTCAAACTTCAAGGGATCCCTTCCTGCTGAGCCTTTTTGATCAATTGGGCGGCCCTGATCAGCTTATTTACTGTACGATGCAGGCTTCTTATGCCCTCGGTATCCTCGGCGACCCCCTCAGCTCCTTTGTCCTGGGACCAGAAAGTTCCTCCGAGATTTGAACCAAAGGAACCTCCGGCAATGGGTAACATCTCGCTGATCACATAAAAGTTCAATATGCTCTGGATGGCAGGTTCCTGTCCTCCTATCCTGTCGCCTCCAACAGCAGTTGCAGCACCCACTTTGTTTTTGAAGGCTTTTGGGTCACGTGCCACAACTGCCCGGCATCTGTCCATTATAGTCTTCGTCTGTGCACTTAACGTACCCTGATACACAGGAGTGCCTATGATCCAGGCATCAGCCCACAGCATTTTTTCATAGAGTGGCACTATATCGTCTTTGTGGATACATCCCTGTTGCTTGCGCACACAATAATCGCAGTGGATGCAGAACTTAAGGTCTTTTCCACTGGCAGAGAAATAATCAGTTTCAACGTTGAATTTCTCCTGGGCATATCTCAGGGCCTCGTTTACGATATAATCCGTAGCTTTCTTCCTGGGACTTCCTGAGATTCCAAGCAATCTGATAGTAGCATCACCCGTCATTAAGACACTCCATTGTATATTCTATTCATTCAGGGGTCATTCGATGGTTATTGCTCCCATGGGACATGCATCTACGCATAATCCGCATTCTATACAGTTGTCCGGATGGACGACCACAGATTTCAGTCCCTGTCCGTCATCTTTCATTTCAAAGACATCCTCAGGGCAAGATTCCTTACATGCTCCTATTCCTTCACATATGTTCGGATCTACTTTTGCTGGCATTTTTCTTATCTCCTGTCTGTATATTCCAAGCTGTTATCTTTACAGCCTGTTATGAACTCCAATCATATTTCCCGTCTTTCCATGTAATAGTATGCTGCGCACAGCAGGATAGTTACAGAGCCCAGGGCCCCTACTCCCGGGGTTGCAGGTGTTGCTGCATCCTCTGCTGCTTCCTCATTCTCATAGATGTTCGTAGATATTTCTGTCATACTAATAACAGGTACCTCATACACATCTTCTTCGAATAGATGGTCAATAAGATCCTGTGGTGCTGAACGATACTTAAGTGTTGCTTCCGCTGCAAGCGGATAGGTCACATCTTCAGGTATTCTGAATGTGTGCTTCTCTGAAACTGTTCCTCTGGGGGGTATTCTGTTGTCTTCAAGTATGGACTGGGCAAGCCAGAAACTGAGGGTAGGCTGTCCCTGCGCATCACCAAGAACGGTGTTGTACATCTTTGCATTCCCTACAGTTCCATTATCATAAACTTCTCCGGTATTGTATACCTGTTTACCGCTGCCGTCCTTTACGCTTACAGCAAGCCACATCTGCCTGATCTCAGAAACTCCTGTGGGTATCTTGTGCCCGGCTCCTGAATTGGTAATGGATATATTCAGGCTGACGTTATCTCCTCTCTGGCCTATCTGAGGTGCATCAATGGAAAGAGTTGCTGTCTTTTCAAGTCTCTCCACAGCCATTTCTCTATATTTTTCTTCTCCAAGGACCTCTGTTACAAAGGCATTGCCACCTACTATTGCATGGGTGGATATATGTTCTCTTTTTTGGGCACCGGACCCTGCTCTTCCGGGATTTGCTTCAAATTTGGTTATACCCGAGGTCATGTGACAGTCCTGACACACAACCCCTTCTTCGGCATAGGGTCCTTCCTTCCACACAGTGTACGTATCATCGACGACAAGACCGTTAAGAGGATGTGTCACATCATGACACATGCCGCAGTATTCCGAAGTGGTGTACAATTCCAGATATTCTGATTCATGGTATGCAGCCCTTGAATCATCAAAGGGTCCCCACTTGATATTCCCCGGGCTGACAACAAAAGGCGCATTGCCTGTGCCGTTGCTGCCGGATATAACATGGCAGAGATCACAATGTACCCCCTCTCTTGCAATGGCACTGAGATCTGATCCGCCTATTGGCGGTATCTCGCCTGATACGACCCCTATGGGGGTATGACACCGGGAGCAGAATTCATCCACTATGCCCTGTGTATCATTGCTTGCAGCCAGAACCTCCTTCTGGTAGAAAGGATCCTCATAAGCGTTGTAATGCATGGTGCCTTCCCACTGATCATGGGTAATGGCATGACACTGTGCACATTTATTACTATCAGTGAACATATCAGAGGATAGTTCACCATGTGCAGTGGGTGTGACTGCAAGTGCATTGAAAGTTATTGTGCAGAGTGCGATCATTACTAATATTGTCAGATATATGCTTCTCAAGGCTCTAATGCGGCGTACCCCCTCAACAATATAATGTAATAAGCGTGATCTATCAGTGTATTCCGATGGAAGGCCATCGGAGAGATGACCTTCCTGGAAGTTTCATTTGAGCAATTTCAATGCATCCCTGCATGCTGCAACCGCAGGTGCACCGGAAGTTATGGATATCACATCCATTGTTTCCATTATCTCTTCCTTGGTAGCACCATTCTCCAGTGCGCTCTTCATCTGGGAGATCACACACTTTTCGCATTGTTTGGACGCTACTACGGCAAGCGCCATCAGTATCTTGACTTTCGCAGACAGTGCTCCATCTTGCAATAATCTGCGGTTACACCTGTTGTATTTCGTCAGGAACTCAGGTTCCAGCTCGCCGAGAGTTTCAAGTATCTGCGGAGTAAATCCGAGTTTTTCGGACATCGATCTTAAAAGTTCTTTATCCTCTAACATATCGTTGTGTCTGGTCATTTCTTCTCCTCCTGCATAGTCCGATCAATCAAATCCGTCTTCTATTATCTGGCTGATGCAATAGTTGCATACAAGTCTTGGCAGGCTATTTGGCAACCTCTTAAGTTCAGGGGGTTTTCCTACGGTAACCGGGAGTTCCAGTTCCTTTGTATGGTCCATACACAGGCCCTTGCCGCAAGTGATACAGACGCATACTGCGTTGGAATCCTTTCCATTCTCCATGCAATCATAGCATTTCATCATCATATCACCTAGTAGTTCTCCTTCAGAGCTTTATGACAGGGTATGCAGAGCACTTTTTTCCAGCGGTTGATGTCATCAAGTTTACATTCCACTCCCATACCACATCTCAGCTTGATACTGTATTCTCCTTCCCATATAGGTGTCTCTTCCCTGACGAGATGGTCCTTGCAAACCCCTCTTCCACATATTATGCAAGCAGCAACAGTGTCTGCTTCTTTTCCAGTTTTGGCACATTCGTAGCATTTCATGAGTATCACTCTTTTCTTTTCTTTGTTCAAGACAAAAGCATACTAATCCATCCGGTTGTTGGGATCATCACATTGTTTCCCCAGAAAAATGGTTCTCCCCATCTCACCCCCTGGTGAATTGAACAATATTCTTTATGTCAATTGATATATCTGTGTTGGTTAATATTCGGGAAAATATCTATTCAATTATAACTGATGATGCCAGATGATATGTATCTTCGGTGAATGCATAGCTGCAAGTACAAAGCGAATGACTAAACCAACAAACATATAAATAGGTACAGTTACCTGATTAGCAACACTCTATCAGAGGAGGATTGAAATGACATTCGGAATAGAATTCGTACCAAGCGACCCGGTCCTTAAGATCGCACACTATGCTAAGCTCGCTGAAGAGCAGGGATTTGACAACGTATGGATCACAGATCACTACAACAACCGTGATGTATACTCCACTCTTACCGTGCTGGCAATGAACACCAACCGCATAAAGCTCGGTACGGGTGTCACCAACCCCTACACAAGGAACATAGCAGTAACTGCATCAAGCATAGCCTCTATCAATGAGATCTCAGGCGGACGTGCTATCATCGGCCTCGGTCCCGGAGACAAAGCAACATTCGATGCAATGGGCATCGCGTGGGAGAAACCTCTGACAACAACAAAAGAAAGCATTCAGGCACTGCGTTCTTTCTTCGAAGGCAAGAAAGTGACAATGAGCGGTGAGGTTGTTAAGTTCGGCGGTGCAAAGATGGCATTCAAGGCAGGTAATATACCTATCTACATGGGTGCACAGGGTCCAAAGATGCTGGAACTTGCCGGTGAGGTTGCTGACGGGGTACTGATCAATGCTTCTCACCCAAGAGACTTCGAAGAGGCAGTTAAGCAGATAGCAGCTGGCGCAAAGAAGGCTGGCCGTAACCCCAAGGATGTTGATGTTGCAGCATATGCATGTTTCTCCATTGACAAGGATGCAGCAAAAGCAGTGAACGCCGCAAAGGTCGTAGTTGCTTTCATTGTTGCTGGTTCCCCTGACATGGTCCTGCAGCGTCATGGTATTGACGTAGCTTCAAAGGCAGCCATCGGCGGAGCTATTGCAAAAGGCGACTTCGGTGCCCTGATGGGCGGCATGGTCACCAAAGAGATGATGGATGCGTTCTCCATAAGCGGTACACCTGAAGACTGCAAGGCAAGGATCAATGAGCTCCTGGACATAGGCGTTACACAGATCGTTGCAGGCTCTCCGATAGGTCCGGACAAGGAGAAAGCAATAAAGCTCATTGGTAAGGAAATAATCGGATAATTGGGAGGATCTGGAGGATGGTTCATCCAAAGATCTTAGAGGTCATTGAACATGACGTCTGCACTGCTTGTGGGGCATGCGCATCTGCATGCCCTGCCGGTGCTATTGTTGTAAACAAACGGGCAGAAGTACGCGATCCCGACAACCTTGAGTTGTATGAGAAAGGTGCAACTCTTAATGTATGTGAAGGCTGTTTCACATGTGGAAGGGTCTGTCCTGTGATAGATGGATATTACGATGACGAATTTGCCAACGTGAAGTCCTTCTTTGGTGCAAAGAGCACGATTGTCGGTCAGGATGGAGGCGTGACTTCCCATATACTTAAAGAGCTGCTCAGAAAAGGCGAGATCGACTGTGTTGTTGGTATTTCCAGGAACAATGCGTGGGAAACAGAACTTATCCTCATGACAAAACCCGAGGATGTGGATAAGACCACAGGTACCAAGTATACCTATGATTCGGTTCTGGAAGCACTTAAGGAGCCCTTTGAGAAATATGATCGCATAGCAGTAGTGGGTGTACCCTGCCAGGCTCATGGAGCCCGTCTTATCTCTGAGAACGTCAATGACAAGATCGTCCTTATAGTGGGTCTCTTGTGTATGGAAAGTTTCTACCACGAAACTATGAGGGAGAAGATCGTTCCTGAGATCATGAAGCTTAACGTCGACGACGTTGTGAAGATGGATTTCGGAAAAGGTAAGTTCTGGAACTATACTAAGGATGGTCAGGAGCACAGTGTCAAGATAGCTGAAGTTGCACCTTATGCAAGGAATCCCTGTCATCATTGCTGTGATTATACATCTGTGTTCGCAGATATATCCGTAGGATCGGTAGGCACTCCGGACGGCTGGAACTGTGTGTTCATACGCACAGATGCAGGGCAGAAGTACTTCGACAAGGTAAAGGATACGCTGGAGATCATGGAGAATCCCGCACCTCCAGGATTGGATCTTGTGAAGAAGCTTGCAAAAATGAAACACGATAACAACTCAGGCCATTATCTTGAAGTCTGTGAGAAATTCTCATTCGACGAATGTGGCATACGTTAACGGTTGTCATTTATGCATATGAGAAGAGCGTTCTATATAGGACGCTTCCAACCATTCCATCTTGGGCATTATTCCACCATCTGTACCATTGCAAAGGAAGTAGATGAGCTGGTAATAGGCATAGGCAGTGCCCAGAAGAGTCATGACCCTGAGAACCCGTTTACTGCAGGTGAAAGGGTTATGATGATACGGCATGCTCTGGAAGATGCAGATGTGAAACATTATGCAATACCCATTGAAGATCTCCAGCGCAACGCTGTCTGGGTGTCTCACATCATTTCCATGTCCCCTCCCTTTGATGTAGTGTACTCCAACAATCCTCTTGTGATCCAGCTTTTCAGGGAAGCGGATATGAATGTAAGGCAGCCTCCGATGTTCAACAGGAAAGGCTACTCCGGAACAGAGATCCGCAAAAAGATGATCGAAGGCGACGACTGGCGCCAGCTTGTCCCCGCCGCTGTAGCGGAGGTTATAGACGAGATCGGCGGTGTCACCAGGCTTCGCAATGTTTCCATGAGGGATATGGAATAATTGTTTATTTTAATTCTGCAGGCAATTATTGTCATTAAAAATTACAGACACATCTTTTATAAACTGATACCTACATTTCATACTGGAAGTTTGTTTTATCCGTAGGAGGTAACAATATGGCAGAGAAGGGAAAACCGCCGGTTTTCTGTGAAAAGTATTGCTTCGTCTGTAAAGGGGCAAGATCTGGTAACGGCATATGCAAAGCTATACAGAACCTGGAACTGAAGATCTTCGGTAAGACCGGGTGTATCTGGGGCAAAGCGAGGACAAAATTCTACGGGGTCACGCCGGACCAGAAAATACCGGAAAAATCTAAGAAAAAATGAAACTATATTTTACATTTTTCTTTTGATCTTATGCGGCTGCCGGGATTCGAACCCGGGTTCTAGGCTTGGGAAGCCCAGGTCATAGCCACTAAACCACAGCCGCATTATGAAAACAGCATAATCCATATTACTTCTTTGATTATAGAGTTTGTGGTGAGGCACCTGACATTGTTTCATGCATTTTGGCCCACTTCCTGCAGCATCACGGACATGAGGCGGTCTCTCAGGATATCCCTGTCTTCGTAGACCGTTTTGAACTCCACTGTGATCTTAACACCATCACTGTCACTGTTAAGATAAAAGGTGGCATCTGCACCCTTTAACTCACTGCCTTTTTCCCGTATCCTCTCAAGCCTGTCAATTATGTCTGTTGGTACGCTTTTCAGGTATAGGTCGAATGTTGACACGAATTTATAACTCCCATAGTTACGGATAGGCTTTTCGAGGAAGACCTTGTTTGGTACCTTTGTATAGTCTGCATACGTTTCCGGCGATGGATCTATTAAAACATAGAACATGCCTATGTGCTTGACCTGCCCCTCCTCTCCAGCCACATTTATATAATCGCCGATCTTGAAAGGTTTCTTTGTCAGCAGTATGAACCATACTATATAGGAAAGCACCACGTCCCGGACAGCAAAGGCAAAACCGGTGGCTGTCAGACCTAAAAATAGGGCTACGTTCTGTATGCCAATGCCCATGTGCAAGAAAACGATTACTGTAGCCAGTACATACACCAGCAAGATATATAGCTTGCTAAACAGGATCCTCTCTTCAGGTTGTCCGATACCTTCGAATTTACCTATAGTGAAGTTGATAGTAAGTCTTATGAAGAGCGTGGCTCCGCCAAAGGAAACCAAAACCACTATTATACCTTCCAGTATCTTCATCAATGCTTCAGGAACAGGTATGATCTCCTGTCGCCCTGCCAGGTCAATAGCAATGATCGGAAGCATCACTATCAGAAAGAGCAATATGGTCCTGTTAAGCTGCTCGTGAGCAAATCTCATCTTTACTTTCTTGAACTTCTCTCTGGAAGGTCTGATAATTGAATCTCTTACCATCGGCATACACTTGATATATGTATATCATATCTTTCTATTTATAAAATTGTCCACATAGTATCAAGGACAAAAAAAAGATAGAAGGTCTAATTATTACTCATACCTCTGCTTCATACTTGTCAATGATACTCTGGAAAGAATCCAGAACGTATTGCAAGTTGTCCCTGCCTACCTGGAACGTGCTCAGTTTGAAGTATTTAGTAAGTCCGGACTTGATGCCATGTATATTACGTTCTTTGAGTTCCCTGTACAGGAAGTACCTTCCCTTCTTTGCCTTCTGTGATATTTCATAGAAGACAGGGGCTTCGAAGAACATAAGATCATGGTTATGTGGCTTTTGTCCTTTCTGGATGATCCCCATTTCTTCAAGTTTACCAGAGAACCAGCGTGCATTCTGCACTTCCTGGTCCCAGTTGTTCACCCGCTCTACTACATGAGGGAATGAGGCTATCATTGTCATAATAGTGGCACCTCTGGCTGTGCATCCCAATAGTTCTATTTCCTTGTTCTTGTTTGTAGGTGATTTCCTGAACACGATGTCAGAATATTCCTCACTGACACCCAGCAGTCCTATGGGGCCCGATGCAGCCATAGATTTATGGCCACTGCCTGCCACAAAGTCAGCACCCAGCTTTTTGGCATCCACTGGCATCCTGCCGACAGCGTATGCGCCATTCAGCAGCAGGGGCACATCGTAGTCATGGCAGATCTTTGATACACGCTGCACATCGGTGATATTCCCATAATTACCATCCGGATAAGTGACCAGGGCCAATGCCGGTGCTTTACCTGTTTCCTTTATCACTTCTTCAATAGCTGTAGCATACCCTTGCACATCTGTCATATATTCCGGGCTACCGCTATGCGGCACTTTTTTTATGTTAAGCCGGGCCCGCTGGGCGGCAACAACAGAGGAATAATGTGCAACCTCGTCCATCACCACATGGTCCCCTTCCTGTGCAATGGAGTGCATTACCGCAAACTTTGCTTCCCTTGCGCCATGTGTGATCCTCACAGCATCTACATTCAGGAATTCGGGAAGTGCCCCATGCACAAATTCCTCTATGGGTGGCTTCTTGATCAGGTCCAGCACACCTCCGCAGAAGTCGCAGACAGAATAGCCATCGCCCCATTCCAGCAGAGCACGCCTGGCTTCTTCGGTTAACTTACCTGCGGTCTGCAGGGGGTCAATATTAATTGCATCCTTTGGTTCACGCGGGATGAACCCGAACTTCTTCAGTGCTGCCTCATCAAGTGCCATTATATCTCCTCTATTCTTACTATAGTTCAACTATACAGTTTTTTCATCAGCCATGCCATGTTCTGTCCCAGGGTTTGCATTGTACGGATACCTTCCTCGTCTTTTTGCACATCTCCCGGGGCGCCGCCCACATCTATGTTCCAGTACGTGGAACCCGGTATGATCATCTGACTTATGGTAAAGAAATTGTTCATGGTGGTGAAAGCGTGGAGTGAACCAGCCCTGCGCACTGCTACTACAGCTGCACCTACCTTGCGTCTGAACAAGTCACCATTGGCTTTTGATACAAAACCAGCTCTGTCTATAAGAGCTTTCATTTCCGTCGTTATATCTGTGAAGTATGTGGGGGAAGCCAGGATAATTCCATCTGCATCTATCATTTTCACAATGCATTCATTCACAAGATCATCATTGAAAACACATCTCCTGTCCTTATTCTGATAACATTTCATGCATGCTGTGCATCCAATTGTCTTTTTACCCCCAATGTGCACAAGCTCGGTTTCTATTCCCTCTTTTTCCAGTTCTTCAAAGACATACTTTATGAGCGTTGCAGTATTGCCTTCTTTTCTGGGACTGCCATTAAATGCCACTACTTTCACGATATTACATCTCCAGTTGATAAATTCCTTCCAGGTCACAAAGTATTCACTTTGTATAATAAATAATAGATGTCAGTATCTTACATTAAAAAAGAAAAAATGCAGTGGAAATTATTAGACTTCCACAGCTTTGCCAAATACGCTGATGAACTCTTCACACTGTACAACAAGAGTTTCAGCAGCCTCTCTAACTACTATGATAGGGTCTGTACCGTCTGTCTTTATGTACAGGACAGGTTCGCTTATAGACACATGCTTCATATCATAAGAAGCGGTGTGTACCCTTGTGTCTTCAAGTAACACAGATTTCAGCATATTAAGAAGAGTGTGTGTTTCACCTTTTATCTCAAGGTGCATTTCATCTTCGGTCTTGTCTATGATCTTCAGTTCCATGGACTTCACCCATATAAGTCAGATTTTTATATTATACTATGCCGGTTCCATAATCTGAGGAGAGTTTACGTCTCTCTACTCTTCCGCATTCCGGGCATTTTAGTTTGTTATCTTCCTTGACCATAACAGCACGGCAGTTGGAGCACTGAGCTTTCATTACACCAAGTTCCTTCCCTGCAGTACTAAGCCGCATGTTCTCAGTGTTCAAAACCTTTGCTTTAATTATATCTCCTACAGCGAATTCCTCGTCCAGTCTCTTGCAGTACGAATCTTTAACATTTGAAACGTGTACGGCAGCTGTTCCTACTTTGTGGAATTCACGTTCGCCTTCACCTTTTATAGCAGCTATCTCGACAAGGGCGACGCTCTCTCTGAGGCCGGTTATACTGCCAACTACGATATCTCCTACGGCAATAGATGGTGGATACTTGGTGCTGGGAACAACGGATATGATACGTGCTTTCCGATCTATCTCCACGACACCTGTAGAGGCAGCATGGATATCTGCAACATGAAGGAAAGTCCCGATCCCGGGACTAAATTCTTCAGTAGTACCAATAATGTCTCCAGGCATCACAAAGATCATTTCCTCTTCATCCATGTTCTCCTCCGCTATCACTTTCTCTGAAGGCTTTACAATGCCGCTTTTTGGCACTTTCACCATTTTAGCAGCTACCTCCACTTTCGTTCCCTTGGTCACCATTTGTTCTGTTTCTTCCGATGACCGTACACTTTCTGATCCCTCGCCTGAGCCTTTGATCATCCTGCGTGAAACCTTTTTCCTGTTCCTTATCCGAATAAGAATCCCTCATGATGAAATTAGATCGATATGATCGAGCGCCAGTTTGCAAGACATATATTTCCCGCTATATAAAGCAGTTGCAAACATCGGCAGATTATATACTGCCATCACACCGGACTATCCGGTAGATCTCAACCTTAACCAGTTCTACATCCTTTTTATGAAATTTAAATGTTCGTTTTATCGGAAAACCAGTTTCATACCAGTCACTAATGATCGCAGGCTTTATGAAACTCTTTATGAACCTGTGACTCCCGCAATTGTGGACGGAATATGCCACATCTGCAACTCTCAGGGCAGTTGTAAGGAAAGGTCTGTCATTACCCTTTGATTGTGCTCCAAAAGGCGGGTTCATTACTACAGTATCTGCATGTTCGGGCACACCTGAGATGTCACATTGTACGAACTCCACGTCAACTCCCATCATAGATGCGTTCTCTCTTGCGATCTCAAGGGCACTGGGATCAAGGTCGAACCCTACTACCTTTTCAGCACCCAGGAGCTTTGCACCAATGGCAAGGATACCGGTGCCACATCCAAGGTCGTATACCGTACCCTGCAGATCCCCATGCATAAATGCAAAATGCAATACCTCAGCAGCGATGGGAGCAGGCGTGGCATATTGTTCCAGGTTCACATCAGGTTTTTCGAACCCTTTCACCTTTTCCAGCATGATCTCAAGTTTTCTCTGCTTCATTTAATGACCCGCTTCAGGCAGTTATCTCATCGAATACCAGATCTTTCCACTCCTTCTCGCCCAGTACTATCTCAAGTTCCGGTGGAGTGAGCATCGGCGCATTGAAACGGCCAACCTCGTCAATGGCAAGTCTCGGACATGCAGTATTTACAAAAGCATCCACTTTGAACTGGAGTAACTGGTCAGGGGTCACAAGGTCCATCATAATGATCCGGGCATCTTTACCATGCTTGCGTATAAGGTCCTGTAACTTCAGGGCAAGTGTCATACGTTCCTGTCCAGGCTTGGAACATACGATTATTCCGAAAAGATCTGCATCAAGGGATTTTCCGATAACGGCACTGCGTTGTTTAAGGACCTTTGAAATGTCTAGTTCCCTTACATCATTTACAAATGGGTCGGCTATGAGCACTCTTCTTTCTGTAGATAATGCCACGCCCATGGGGTGGAAATAGCCACTCCCTATATAGAGATATTCATCGCATATTTCGGCCCTTGCCGAGGAAAAATTGCATCCCAGGACCTGTCCTGGATATGCTATTTTTGCATCTCCCTTTCCTATCACGCAAACTTTGCCATGAGCTTGTAATATTTCACATGCTTCCTGAAGCTTGTGCACATGCTGAACCGTGGTAATAAGTCCTACTCTCTGTCCCTTAAGCATTTCCAGAGACTTGTTCACCACTTCCTCTACTGCAGCATTGGACCGTACCTCAATAAAATACACATTCTTAACATAGCTGCTGTCATCAAGCACAGCATGCCCAAAATGGAACAGTATGTCCACCCTGCGTGCCAGATCAACATCTATGTCACATGCCCCAAAACATGGGTTTCCGGATATCAATATCTGTGCAGCTGTAGCTTTTTCGACCTCAAAGGCTATGCTCGCAGCTCTGCGTTTAAAGCCCTCAGGGAACTGTAAGCCTACAGTCTTTGCATCTGTATCTTTTATTATGCCAATGATCCTTGCTATCTGGAAATCAAATGCTTCACTGTCTGTCAACCTGGTCCTCCAGTATATGCACACCATGCTCATCGACATCTATACGTACAAGTGTTGTCACTTCTATGCCTTCTTTTCTAAGGCTTGCAACCCCTTCGCCGCGCTCAATGACAACAAAGATGCCTGCAATTATGGCTCCAATGTTCTTGAGTGCCCTCACCAGTGCCAACAAGGTGCCTCCGGTGCTGATCACGTCGTCAATTATGAGCATTCTGTCTCCTTTTTTTATGCCATTGATATACAACTCGCCTTTTGAATAGCCTGTATTCTGAGAAAGAACCACTTCTCCTTCCAGTTCATACTTCCTTTTACGGACAATGGCAAAAGGTATATCGGTCATCAAAGAAACTGTGGTGGCCAGCGGGATGCCCATGGCCTCTATGGTAATTATCCTGTCCACATCGAGGTCCGCCCTTTCCACAATGTACTCTGCGATCTCTTCCAGAAGCTCCGGTTCCAGTGCAGGGACCCCGTCAGATATGGGATGGATGAAATAATAGTAATCTCCCCGTTTCACAATAGGGATCTCATTAAAGGACTCGCGTAATATCTCTAGCATCTGAAATACTCCTTACTTAGATTGCCACATATATGCATACACATATAAAAGGGCATATTGAATTTGCATACACTTAATTACACTTTCCCTTTTTTATTACAATTCATTTGAAACTTCCTGCTATTAATATATCATTGGAGTATCAAGCTTTTGGTGCGTTAGCATAGAATCCTAAAATCATCTGTTTGGATGTTGAAGCGTCGATAAAATAGGGCTATCTTGGTTTGTATGGGTCTAATTTAGGAAACTTTTATTACTTAATGGATAACCTATAGTAGTCGGTGAATTTTTAATGGAAAGCAATAAGCAAATTGACACTGATTGTAAAATGAGCAAATTGCCTATGGACAAAAAGAAAGCAAGTTCTAATTTTGGATTACTGTTCTCACAAAACAATATACTTAATTTTACTCTGAATATAATCTTGATTCTTGTTACATTCCTAGTAATTCCAATTCTTGTTTCTTTTTTTGCTACTCATTATACAAAAATATGGTTTCCGTTATTGAATGGATACAATGCTTCTAATATGACTTCTTCTTTATTTCTGGTTAGTATAACAGTATTGTATGTGGTATATACTTACTATATATTCCACACAACCAATAAGAACACAGAACAAACGGCTAATGCACAGAAAATAGCATACCTTGAACGTAAGCTTGAGAAATTTTATATGCCAATGCAAAGCTCATTGAAAAGATTTGATTGTGACAAAATGATAAAACTTATTGAAGACCCTGACATGAATATAAGGGGACATGTACCCCGTATGTATTATAAAATGAATGCTGTGTGGTGGGATTTCAAATCAGATTATAATAAAGTTGTTCCTTTCACTTATTTAGCTTCTAATAAGGTTCAGGATGTTCTTATAAACTTTACAAATATATTTAATTCAAACAAGGTTTTCGTGAAACAATACCCACAGTATGTTGTGTTCGATAATATTATCTCTGGACAAATAGAGTCTTCATTTACTTCCGAAAATAATGCTGATTTTATAAAGAATAAGGGCAATATCTCTACATACTATGAAGAGTTGTCAAGTGAAATAGATAACGACATTATTTCCCTTAAAGCCGACCTTGCAAAATTGGTGAACCCATAGTTCACCTTTACTTCACATTTTCCACGAACTCAATATCTTTTCATTTTGCCATGTTTATCCTTGTATTCTTGAACACCTGCCTTCTTTCAGCATTTAAATGCATCCACTACAGCTCTGGCCAGAGCTGTACTTTTATCCACATTCTTCATCAGCGTATCTGCAATGAGTATCTTACATTTCGCATTCTTCAGGGCAGAGATACCATATTCATCCCTTTCGTCCAATATCATTATGTCCAGGATCTCTCCGTAGCAATCGACAACGCCGGCAGAAGAGACTTCCAAACCCCTTGCAGCCATCAGCTTTCCGGCTGGTCCGCTTACAGGTTCTTTTCCAATTATGGGACTTACCGCGACAACTTTTTTCTTTTTCAGCAGTTCTTTCATCCCTTGCAAGGCCAGTATGGGTCCGATGCTTGTGATAGGATTACTGGGCCCAATGAGCACATATTCTTCCTTTTCCAGTGCTTCCAGAACAGCCGGTGCAATGGCAGCCTTTTCGATGCCTTCCTGCACAACTTTCAGCACATCGGGTTTTCCATGCTCTTTTACCCAGAATTCCTGGAAATGTATTTTTCCAGAGGGTGTTGTCACCATCGTCCTTACCGGATCATCGGACATAGGCAGTATCTCTGCCCGGATGCCTAAAGCTCTTGCAAGTTCCTGCGTTGCTTCCGTAAGAGAACGACCCGCTCTTAAAAGGTCGGAGCGCATGATATTTGTGGCACGGTCCTGGTCACCCAGCCTCATTATCTCATCGTGTCCCAGAGACCTGAGGGCTTCGTAGGTCATGAAAGTATCATTCTTAATGCCCCACCACTTAGAAGTATCAAGTTTTCCGGAAAATAGGTACAGAACTGTATCAATATCAGGCGTTACCAGGTTCCCTGATACCCACATGTCCTCTGCGGTATTGACGACAACAGTAATATTCTCTTCAGGAAGTATGTTCCTAAGTCCTTCAAGAAGTTTGGGGGTTCCGGTCCCTCCGGAAAGTACGAGCATGTATGTCTCCGATCAGTTCTTAACAGAAATTAGTTATGATAGAGGAACAGCATTATAGGATGAAGGGATATTTAAAGCATATGAAGGTCGTTCGTGATCCTATTCACGGTTATATCGAACTCGATGAGCTCACGCTTTCCCTTATAGATACT
>NZ_JBFXHJ010000019.1:0-23385 GCF_050177135.1 Methanomethylovorans sp. | reverse complement strand
TCCGCCCAGGACTATCAAGATATTTTTAGTAGTCCTACGCTGATATTGCTTTCATAATCCATTTATACGGTATATACTGTAGATTTTGAAGCAATCTTGCCACATATTGTTTAGAAGCGCTTCGGACTGTCAGTAAAAACTGCCTTATAATATTTGTTTATATCTAGGTACAGTGGTATAGTGATATCTAGTTTTAACAAATTATCTCTGTTCCCCAACCACTCACGGATTAATTTATGATTGTCTTTAATATTGAAATTATTAAGTTCTATTTTTGGTTTATTATCTTCGATGAATAACTTAACTTTGGCATGGCATTCTTTTATCAAGCAACAATCATCTGCGATTTCGTTAAATATTTCATTTACGTGTCGAATTAATATTTTTTCCCATTCTAGTTTCAACGTATTTGATTGTTCGTCGTTTTTTTGCACATAATCAATACCATGTCCTTTTATCATACGGTTATTTAGTTCCTTTATAATTTGAGATTCAATACAGGTTTCCATCCTTTCAGTTAAATCAATATACATAATAGTGAAAAGCGGATTGCCCAGATACCAAGAAACTGATCTAGGATTAGCATCAACAAACAGAAAACGCGCAGCTACTTCTCTATTCCTATAAGCATTGTATATTATATCATTAATTATTGCTTTTCCTATACCCGAACGCTGATATCTTTTATCGATTGCAAAGCGTGTCAGAAACAAAGCAGGGTAACTTTTTAAGGTTCTATACTCATCTTCAACATCTATTTTTTTTCCCTTTATGGCATTCATTGATAAACTATAGTAAGCTACACATATGCCATCTCTCGAGTAAATGTTTGTTCTAGAAAAACTATCGTTATTGTACTCTAAAGCTTTGTTTTTCAAAAAATGATTGAGCTTTTCAAAATCCGACTCATCTGAAGCATTACAGTCAAAATCCCTCACTAAATCTAAGGCATCTCCAGTGAGCACGGTCTTTATAAAGTTCTTAAGAGGCATTTATTATTCATTATTCTATTAATGAATAGGTAGTACACAGCGCCCATTTACGAACTTCGCTTACTTCATCTGGAGTCATATCTTTATCCAGCTGTTCGATGAATATCTCATAATCCATCCCCTTTAACTCTGGAATATATTCTACAACCTCAGACATTTACTCCCACCTACTTTCCATAGTATAACTAATTATATCCTTCTTACTGCACGTCCCATACTTAACATTTTCGATTTTCAGTAAGAATAATATATTTGCTAAATATATAATAATGTTGGTCTTTTTACAGGACGTGTTTTAATTATTGCCTAATATAAGCATTGATACTGCTCAACCAAATACTTTTCCATACATATCACGTTTTCAAAGTTATTTATAGTTGTTAACCGTTTGTTTGAAACTTATAGTGTTGACATTACTATTTATTGAATGCGATTTTAGCATGCATAAATTATAAACCATTAGTGTTTAACTATAAATTTCGGGTAGTAAGAGTATCTATACATGTAAAAATTTCCTGATCTTGCCAGTCATATCCCATATGAATATTCACACGCCTTTGAACAATTATGCATGTTTCTGAATATTGATGTCAAATTATGTTAAGTATTAACGACCCTAATCACTTGTTACCAACCAACCAAACACCAATAGGGGCGATGGGGTTAAATCCACAGATGAAGTACCCGCAGATCTCAAGGATGTCAGCATCTGCACACACCTATAACAACTATACCATATTCTCACCCATTAGTATCATGCTGACATCCTTCAGGCTCTATGATTTCTTCTATAACTTCTTTTTTCCACATTTCCCGGCAACGTTCTGGATCAGGTGCAGGTTCTCTACGGAGTCGGAGTTACACCATAGATCTTAAACATCCTTGAGGACGTCTTTAGACATGAGAATATGGATGGGATGTGAGATCCTCAATGAATATATTGTTAGTATACGATTCTGTCTTCGGTAACACAGAGAAAATAACCCATGCTATCAGAGATTCTATGGGTTTTCAAGAGAATGTCAGAACAGTAAGGGTAAGTGATATTAACCCGGATCGATTGACTGGACTGGATCTGTTGATCGTTGGTTCTCCCACCAGGGCATTCCGCCCAACGAAGGAAATAACCGCTTTCCTTAACCGTATCCCTGCAAATGGTCTCAAAGGCATCAAAGTGGCAGCTTTTGACACCAGGCTTTCCACAGCAGACAACAGGTCCTTCTTATTCAGGATCTTATCAAAACGGTTTGGATATGCCGCTGAACCCATCGCAGACAAACTTGTGAAAAAAGGAGGAAAGCTCATAGTTCCGCCTGAATGGTTCATAGTAAAGGATTCTGAGGGCCCGCTTAAAAGTGGTGAACTCGAACATGCTGCAAAGTGGGCGAGATCGGTCATTGAAGTTAGCCTGACATAAAATGAGAAGCTTTTGGCAGCTTATAGGGTAGATCGGTAGTTAATACAAGAGCTGAAGATCGCACAAGATGCTGTTATTACTTTCACCTTGCATGGTTTAGCTTCTTGAACCTGTAAAAGCTATATATGATTTGTACGCTTTGCGTCAGGGAGTACTATACACACCATCGGGAGCATCCGTACCACATGCTCCCGTTATTCAATTTACCTTCTTCACATCTGGCCATTAATGGGTTCGGTGAATCTTCTTTATATGCCGTCACTGTAAAAAAGAATTTACTGTATATTCCTTATAAAAACTTTATTTGACGGCCGATTTTGTAAACATCTTATTGTAGATTGTATATATTGCTCAATGGATACTGGCATAACTCTCAAAAGATCCATATTTCGATGTATCTACAGAGAATGCATCTATGTACGCATGATCCTCGTTATGCTTTGCTAGAGCAAAACCCACAAACGACAATCCAATTCCCAGATAAGGATGTTCAACAATTATCAGGCCGATAGCAGCTGTAAGGAATAATGACCAGTATTTTTCAAGCATATTTATAAAAAACATCGTTCTACTATATAATTAAAATTTTAATAAAAAAATCGTTAGAATATTTTATAATGATTGATGGTTAGGTTCTTTTTACTGCCCACTTAACTTTCATGTCCAGAATAAACAATTCTTTAAACAGCAAAGATTAATATATTTTTGTTAATATAATATGTTATACTAGCACCTTTATGGCGCTTAACATAATCACCTAGCCTATACATTCAAACTAAGTTAAGCCTTTAAAGTGCTATTCATCGTGGAATGGACAGAAACTCGGAGGTGAGGTAAATGGTAGTAAAAGAGCAGAAGAAAGCAGGATCCAAGAAGGCTGCCAAGGAAGAGTATCACACATATCCTTCTACAGGGTCTGAGAGGAGAAAGTAATTTTCTATTATAACCATAGTCTGATCTATGTTCATGGGAGGGAAACCTCCTGTCCTTTTCTTTTTATGGTAAGACCTCACATATCATATTTTGGATGTTGTTACTTTTTTAAAAGGGATGGAATATCTTGAAGAATGTCAGCATGAAGAAAAGGATAATTTGGATGATCATGCTGACATCCGGCAAGTTCTGAGGGTGCTTATTCACGTATCAGATCCCACTCTCCAAATATGGTTGCATCCAATAATTGAAGCCTATTGTATATAACCGGATTCGACTTTGATTTTCATATTGTATGTGATTCTCACCCATGATCTGAATGATCTTGTATAATGCTAATCTTCTATGCCTGTGCATGATCATGCAGGTAACGACTTCTCCACATGTGTGAGCAAGGTTTGCTGCATATGTAGGGCTTCGCATCTCTGTAGAGATTCCAATATAGTGTGGTACATGTATTCACAGCTTTTTCTCATCATTATGAGAATTAGTATATTCTTAAGTATAGAAAAATTTAAATACATATATTGGGAGGTATCTACTATATCAATAGCAAGGTGGCGAACTCACCATGATATCACGGGTGTCCCGAATCAATGTCATTGCTCTGTCAATGACGTAATGTGGTGTTCAAGACCTGTTAATAGAAAAACGAGGAGAGATATCATATGGAATTTGTAACTGTAACCTGTCAGAACTGTGGTAGCAAGATGTATGTCCAGAGCAAATCAGTACGCAAGGAAATGTACTGTACTATCCGCTGCCTGGAGACAGGTACCTCATCAAAGATCTGAGCGTTCTTTATGAACTCTCACACCTCATCTTTCTGATCGCTATCAAAGTTGACTAATATTCAACCTTATTTTCCTGTTCTCTTTTCCGGGCCTGTCGCAATATGAACAGTAATTATGCATATGCTTAAAAGCACATTTGGAAGTAGTATTCTTTTTAACATTCTTTCTCTGTGATTTTTTTCAATTTCATTACATGCCATAATCTATTAATATATTAATCCACTACATATGATCTACCTGATATAATGCAATCTCATCCTAATAACGTAACCCTGCAAAAAAAAGACCCACCTATGGATAAAAGACCTTCTGAAAGGGAACGAGGGACTGAAAAGTTGGCTTCCTCTGAAAGTTGTTCTATGACACATGAAACATATTTTATATCTACTGTGGAGAAGTCACCGTTTGGTGTTTTTTTTGTGAATAAAGATTGCCAGATTGAATACTGTAATAAGGCGACTCTTTCCCTGTTAGGATACAAAGATGCCGGCCAATTCAGGCAGGAATGTTTCGATAAGTTCCTTGCTCCTGCCCTCAAAGAGAAAATTAAAGGAAATTGTGTTCAAAAAAATAGTACAAAAACGGAGACAGAGTTCTACCAATCGTGCACTTCAGGAGATGGAAGTGAATTTTTAGCCAGGTTAAAAGTAGTTATTATGAAAAATGAAATTTCCGGAGACATCGGACTAGTATGCTACATTGAAGATGCTTCCGGCCATATTCTGCAAATGAGTGATATAGGGTACAATAACAAATATGTGCGACTTCTGGAGGCTGCAAATGATGGAGTTCTGATCATACAGGATCATGTTTTCAAACACGTGGATAGCAAATTTGTAAGGAATACAGGATATATAAAGGAAGACGTCCTTGGCAGGAGTTTTCTTGATCTCGTTACTCCTGAGTACAAGAGAATATTTGCTCAGATGTACAACAAAAAAATGCTGAGCGAAGAAGTTCCTTCTAATTTTGAGGTTGACCTTGTTTCCAGAAACGGGAAGTTGATCTCAATGGAAATATCAGCGTATCTCATAGAATTCAATGGCAAAGTAGCTGATATGCTGGTTTTGCGTGATATTTCGGAGATGAAAAAAGCTGAAAAAGAGCTGCAAACATGCTCTGAACAAATATTGGTCACAAATGAAATAATTAAAAGAAAATTTGAACTGGAAAAGACCATATCGTTTGTTTCAACTATCCTTGTTGCTCCCGATGATATTATTGTTGCAGTGAACAAATGCCTTGAAAGAGCGGGGCTGCTCTGCGGCGCAAGTCGTGTCTACCTGTTCAGAATAAATAGCACTAAAATGACCATGGACAACACTCACGAGTGGTGTAACACAGGTGTGGAGCCCCAAAAAGACAACCTTCAGGATCTGCCTGTTGACATGTTCCCCTGGTGGATGGATAAACTCAACAAAGGCGATATCATACACATCACAGATGTATCTTCAATGCCTCCGGAAGCGGCAAACGAAAAAGATATCCTTGAGATGCAGCAGATCAGTTCTCTCATAGTACTTCCTCTCTATATTGCTGGAAAGATGACAGGATTTGTTGGGATGGACAATGTCGTAAATACAGGAGGGTGGAAAGAGGAAGATATTAAAGTTCTTGGGATACTTGCAAACCTCATAGGTAGTGCAATAGAGCGCAAAGAGAATGAGGACGCATTGAACAATTATTCTGCCAACCTTGCACGTGCCTATGATGAGCTAAAAAACCTTGACATAATGAAAAATGAATTCCTTGCTACCCTTAATCATGAGCTTAAGACCCCTCTGCATGCCATACAGGGGTATAGCGGTCTTCTTCGAGAAGGAGATTTCGGGGAACTGAACGCAGACCAGAAAAAAAGTGTCGACGCCGTAGCACGCAATACGGAGCGTCTTGGTACCCTGATAAACTCCATGCTGTACATGGGCAATGTGCTTGCAGGAAAAGTGAACTACAATTTTGATCTTGTCCAGTTAGGCATTCTGATCGATCAGACCATCAGGCGCTATTCATATGCAGCACAGTTAAAAAACATTCAGGTAATAAGGAACATCAAAGGTCCTCTTCCTATAATTGAAGCTGACATCAATATTTTACCGCAGTTATTTTACAATATCATGGACAATGCTCTCAAGTTCACTCCCAAGGACGGGATTGTAACTATTTCAGCCTCCGAAGAAGACTCTGGCATCCATATTCAGGTGCAAGACACAGGCATAGGCATACCTGAAAAAATTGGAGAGAAAATTTTTGACAAATTCTATCAGGTGGATGGTTCTTCGACTCGCAAATATGGAGGAAGCGGGCTTGGACTATCCATTTCCAGACAGATCGTGCAGGTGCATAACGGAAGTATCTGGATTGAAAGTAAAGAAGGGGCCGGAACCATCTTACACGTAAGATTGCCAAAGAAGCATTTGAATAATGTGAATACAAATTCACTAAATTCTGTAGCTTAAGTCAGTTCCAGAATGATAGTAAACATTATCTGTGACTTCTTTATAGTATAACAGAGGACCATTTTTTATGTCACTTATAACTCTTATCACCGATTTCGGCTCGGTCTATCCTGCTGCCATGAAGGGAGTCATACTGGGCATTGATCCCCGGGCAACTATAGTTGATATTTCTCATACTGTTCCTCAAGGTGACATTAGGGCCGGAGCCTTCGCCCTTTACTCTGTAGTGCCTTATTTTCCGGTGGGCACTGTACATGTAGCCGTAGTGGATCCTGGAGTTGGAACGGCACGGAATTCAATAGTCATTTCTGCAGGAGGCCATCTTTTTGTTGGTCCTGACAACGGTCTCATGGTTCCCGCAGCTTCCAGGCTTGGAAAAATAGAGGTCCGCAAGATCACAAACTTAGGTCTGCTTGGGGATGTATCCGCCACTTTCCATGGAAGGGATGTTTTTGCTCGCATTGGTGCCTATCTCTCAGAAGGTATGCCCTTACAAGAGGTAGGTGAAAAAACATTAGATCATGTTCACCTGGATTTTGGAATGGTTGAAGTTAGTGAAACCTCCATTACTGGCCAAGTCATCTACATTGATGACTTTGGTAATGTCATTACCAATATTCGGGCTGCCGATGTATTAGGGCTCATCAGGTTTGGTGAAGTGGTACATATTTTCTATAGGAAAATGCCGGTAATAAGAACTTATGGACTTGTGGACGAGGGAAAGTTACTGGCACTTGTCGGAAGTCACGGATTTTTAGAAATAGCTGTAAATAAAGGTAATGCAAGCAAAGAGTTGGATGTCCTTTGTAATGATCCTGTGAAGTTAATTTTTTCAAAAAAGTAAAATTCATATACCTATCTAATTTTAAAAGTATCCTCGCATTTGTCCTAAACTTCCTTTCTTCAAATTATCCTTCCTTATACGATGTAAAGCAACCTGCCCTTTCAATATGAGAAGTCTATTTGCATTTTTGGTACAGCACTCTTTTATTTCTTCTTAGTTGTCGGTATGTTTAAATAAATTAAGGCACTTAATACTAAAATAAATATATATTCGAGGTGAATTTCTGAATCTTAAGCACAAGATGATTCTTTCATTCGTTTTGTTATCAATGTTGTTGATAGCTCTTTTTGCAGTCCAGAGCTCCAATAATCAGGAACTATTGATCGAATATCAAAAGCACGAACTTGCTTTGCAGGTAGAGAAAAGTGTCAACACAAGAATGGAGATACAACTGGAAAATGTTGCTACTTCTCTTGTACCCATCACTGAAAATCAAGAAATCTTGAAGCTTTTTGCTGAAAGGAACAGGGAAGATCTTGCAGCACTACTCTTGCCTGTGTATGAAAGTCTTTCTTCGAAGGGTGTAGAACAGTTCCAGTTCCATCTGCCAGACTCTACTTCTTTCCTGAGGTTGCACAGTCCTGAGAATTATGGCGATGACCTTTCATCTTTCAGATACACTGTAAATGAAGCAAATTCTAAGATGAAGATCATCAGTGGATTGGAAGAAGGAAAGGGTGGATATGGTTTTAGAGTAGTTTCTCCTCTTGCATACAACGGAGAACATATCGGTTCAGTGGAATACGGTATGAGCTTCGATGAATATTTCCTCTCTCAGCTACAGGAAGACTATTCGGGAGAGTACTTCATATACGCTTTCCCTGATGAGGAGAGCATTTCATGGGAATCCAGTAACAACGGGTTATTGGCAGGAACCCTGGAAAATGATTCACTTCAAGTAACGGAAGAGCAGTTAGAGTTACTGAGGCAGGGAGAAACCGTATCTTTTACTTCAGATGACCACAATTCTCTTGTTGTCATGATACCTTTTACTGATTATACCGGCACAACAAAAGGTTATGTCAAGTCATTGATATCTCTTGATGGGGTCACTCTTCTTGCTAATAAGACATCTGACAACATTCTTATCATTTCACTAATTGGTCTTGTTCTATCCGTAGCGCTTGGTCTGTTCATTGCCAATTTACTGACAAAGCCTCTGAACAGCATTGTGGTAGCCACAGGTAACATTGCCGAGGGTGATATGACCGTACGGGTACAGGAATCGGACGATGAGATCGGAAGGCTTGGTGCTTCTATCAACAAAATGGTCGCAGGCATCAGGCAGATTGTGCAGGAAGTTCAGGAGAATTCAGTTTCAGTCACAGCTACTGCAGACAATTTCCTTGCTTTCACTGAAAAACTGACAATTGCGTGTGACATGATAAAGGAAGATGTATCCAGAATATCAACTGGAGCTGGTGTCCAGTCACAAAAGGTATCTGAGGTCACTACTGCAATGAATGATATGAGTATGGCTGTGCAGGAAATAGCTAGTAATGCTCAAATGACTTCAGAAACTGCAATCAATGCCAATGAATTGATGAAAAATATAGGGGAACAGTCAGAATCATTGCTCTTACAGATGGATGGCATAAAAACTTCCTCCTATGGATCAGTAAAGGTCATAGAACAGCTGGATGCGAAATCTGTCAAGATAGGTGAAATTGTTACCTTGATCACTGGCATTGCAGACCAGACCAATTTGCTGGCTTTGAATGCAGCTATTGAAGCAGCACGTGCAGGCGAACATGGAAGAGGTTTTGCAGTGGTGGCAGATGAGGTGCGCAAACTTGCCGAGGAATCAGGGTCCGCAGCCAAGGAAATATCTTTACTCGTTAAGGACATTCAAAAAGCAACTGGAAATGCTGTAAAATCGATAAGTCAAGAAACTACTATAGTTGAAACCGGTTCAGAGTCTCTCAATATGGCTGTTGGGGCTGTGAAAGACGCTATTAAAAATGGTGATGAGGTTGCCAAGATGGCGCAGGAGATTGCAGCTGCCACGCAGGAACAGTCTGCTTCGATACAGGAGGTAACTGCTTCTATAGAGGATGTATCTTCCATCTCGACAGATTCTGCCAACGGCACTCAGAAGATTTCCGTAACAATTAAAGAAGAGTCTGTTTTGATGTCAGATCTTGCTGAAGCTGCAAAAGACCTTGCAGGTATGGCGGATCATTTGCGAGACAGTATTTCAAGATTTAAACTGGAGTAAGTACCATTCTGAACAGGCCATCAATGGCGCTGTTCTCTTCATTTTTTGAACTTTTTTCAGGCAGATTTTACATCCACTTATAGTGCCTCATTACCTCGAGGTTCATGTCATACAACAGGCTGTTCTCCACATATCCGAAGAACAGGCATTTATGACAATTCTCAGGAATCTGTTTTCTTTTTTCCTTGCTGCTTTCCCATACATTCCGCAGTCCGTCCTTTACATTTCCCAGAGCTTCATTTTGTACCCTGCAATGCTCTATGGTGCCATCAGCAGTTACATTTAGTATAAGTTCTCCTGCATGGCATCTGAAATCAGTGTTCATGTCCCTTGCCATCTTCAGGTAGGTGTATGAATTAATAATGGGGTAACCTTCTTTTTTCATTTCGATTATCGTGTCAACTGTCCTGCGATATTTCTCACTGTCTCTTACGCCGATATTCTTCCATACGTCATCCGATATTCCTGAAAATTCGTACATTGGTTCGAAAGCTACGCTCACGCCTAATTCTGCGGCAAGTCGTATGAGCTCTTCAATATCATCGAGGTTCCTGCCGCTTAGTACACAGTTCATGAGTATGGGATTTTTCATGTATCTTTTTGCTTTTATGATACCAGGCAGTATTTTTGTCTTAAAGTCAACCCCTCTTATCTCTCTATAACTGTTTATGCCATCGACGGATACGGAAAGGTAATCCAGGTCCTTAAGTTGCTCTGCTCTTTTTTCCAGCAGCAGTCCGTTGGTTATGAGAAAAGTTACTATGCCCAGTTCTCTGGCATGCAGGAGGATCTGTGGAAGGTCCTCCCTCAGCAAAGGTTCGACGGTCCATGCATTATATATCATTATACCAAAATCCTTTGCCTCATCCAGCAATCCGGTGATCTCCTGTAATGTCATTTCAGGACCATTCTGTTTCCAGTATTCACAGAAACTACATTTCATGTTGCAGCGGGAGTTGATGGCATGGGAGAGCACAAGAGGACGCTTTCTGATCCTTGTTTGCCAGAATGCTCTTGTTGCAGTGAAGGGTGATCTGGACATTATTCAGTATCTACATTAGTTGATGATTTAAATATTCTGTGCAAAATACAGCAAAAGCTATACAGAAATACATTTTTAAAAAAGATATGCCCGTAGAACACGGGCATGTACAGATGTTTGTAAGTTGGTTGAAGTACTTATCCGAAGAGTGCACCGAGACCGGCCATTCCGCTCTCTTCTGCTTCTTCCTTGGACTCTTCTTCCTTTGCTGCCTCTGCGGCTGGGGCTTCGGCTGCGGCTGCTGCGGGAGCTGCTGCGGCTGGAGCTGCTGCAACTGCTGCAGTTGCCATCGCTTCCTCTATGTTCACGTCCTCAAGGGCTGCAATGAGTGCCTTTACACGTGATTCGTTGACTGCGGTACCAGCTGCCTGAAGAACGGCAGTTATTGCATCTTCTGTAATCTCTTTACCAGCTTTGTGCAGTAAAAGTGCTGCGTATATGTATTCCATGTGAAATCACCTTTTATCAATGTAAGTTATAGTCTGTCTTATCCGAAAAGTGCTCCAAGGCCGGCCATTCCGTCCTCTTCAGAACTCTCTTCTTCCTTCTCTTCTTTCGCCTCGACGGCTTCCTCGCCCTTTGCTTCGGTTGTTGCGCTCACTGCTGCTGCAGCTGCGGCTCCAAGGGCCTGTTTAAGCTCATCGTCTACTGCTTCCTCATTTTTAGTTGAGGCTGCAGCAGCCACAGCAAGCATCTGTGACTGAGCCTTGCCCATCAATGCTCCCATCAGTTCCGGCTCGAACACAGCAGCGTAAATACCGAGGTTCCTGGATTCTGTTGAAGCTTTTGCGATAAGCGTGGTTATGTTGTCTGCAGTTGGATATGCTGCGTATACTGAAAGGTTGAGTGCCTGCTTTGCGGCCAGAGCTATGTCGTTGAAGTACTGTGTTTCATCCACAGCCAGCACGTCTGGTCGGAATATGGATCCTTCTTCCAGAACTGCTCTTAAGTCCAGTCCAACGACCATTGGATAGATCTCAAGCCTGTTAAGCATAGATGCAAGCAACTGGGGAGCTTTTTCCCCCTCTTTCAACACGGTCTTTGTTTCCTTTACAACGACCTTGCCCCCATCAATGGCTGCAGGAATTCCAGCTTTCTGCAGATCTCCCAGAATGGGTCCGGGCGGAAAACTTGTTGGCCTTGCCTCCACTACAATGTCCTTCGGAGCCACAGCACCGGCCTTTATTGGTGAAGGTGTCTTGCTCTTTTCGAGAAGTTTGAACAGTTTAAATGGATTCTGATCAGAAAATACTAATGCCGTCTGGACATCAATAAATTCGGTCATATCCTTTATATCCTGGCCCAATTCCTCCAATGCCCTCTTTATAAGGGTGTTCCTGGCCACTTTGATATATGCAGTTCCCTGAAGCTCTCTCCTCATTTTCTGAAGCTGCTTTGCAGGAATACCTTCAATACCTACTATACCAAAGAGGTGGTAGGATCTTATGAGCTCTTTTATTTCCTCGATCTCCTTGGCCTTCCATTTTGGTATATGTGACGAGTGGTGATCAATTTCCATATTACATCACCTTCACTGATTTACCCATCGTGGTCGTCAAATAGATCGTCCTGATGTTCTGGCTGCCTTTCTCAAGGGACTGTTCGAGTCTGGAGATCACCGTTTCTATGTTGTCGGCCAGCTTTTCTACCGGCATGTCTCTGCGCCCCACTGACACGTGGAAGGTCAGTTTATCCTTTGACCTTATACGCACGGAACTTCTGGAGGAGTTGATCACGTCGGCTACGTTCTTTCCAGGCTGGAGCGGTATTGGCATCTTACCCCTGGGACCCAGGACAATACCAAGGCTCTTACCGATGAGTGGCATGTATTGTACTTCAGCTATGAAGAAGTCACACTCATTGGCTACTGCCCTTGCGCGTGCTTTATCCTCTTTCATATCGTTGATGTCTTCCTCAGTGAAGACATAGGTAGCACCCGCATCTTTTGCCTGAAGACCAACCTCACCTTTTGCAAAAACAGCGACCTTCAAGTCCTTACCAAGGCCATGTGGAAGTATGATCTCTTCGTCAACACGGTTCTTAGGCTGACTCATGTCAAGGTGTTTTAGGTTGATTGCCAGATCAACGCTTTCCATGAATTTGCGCTGCGGCGATTCCTCTAACAATTTACTAACAGCTTCTACTGTTGCCTTATTTACCATTCTGTTCCTCCCGTAGTGCTGAACTGCCGTTCCTCGGCCACTTCGGCCTACTACGGTTTGTTAAGGGGCCTAAAATATCCGGCCCATTATTTTGATATTGCTCCCAACGTGGAGCATAGTTCTTATATCTATCGGTTATATAGCCTGGATCAAGCTTCTGCCATCAGCACATCATCGAATTTACCTTCATCGATGGCTTTTTGACATTCCCTTGGGTCCATTCCTTCTGCTGTTACACCCAGAGTCAGGCACGCTCCCAGCACTTCCTTTACTGCAGCCTTCATGGAATATGCCAGCATTACGTCCCTCTTCATGCGCGCGATCCTCATAGCCTGGTCTATCTTCAGGTCTCCTACCTTGTTCGTCTTTGGTTCCCCGGAGCCTTTCTCAATTCCCAGTTCTTTCTTGATCAACGCAGCAGTTGGTGGCGTACCAACTTCTATCTCAAAGCTCTTATCATCGGCAACTATCACTTTGACAGGTACCTGCATGCCGTTATAATCTTTTGTTTTCTCGTTGATCTTATCTATAACCGCTTTTATATTGATCCCTAAAGGTCCAAGGGCCGGGCCAAGAGGTGGTCCGGGATTGGCTTTTCCTCCAGAGACCAGTGCTTCTACAACATTTGCCATGTGAGTATCACCAGTTATATTTATTATATATAAATTTTAA
Organism: Methanomethylovorans sp.; assembly: GCF_050177135.1. Classification (NCBI taxonomy): domain Archaea; kingdom Methanobacteriati; phylum Methanobacteriota; class Methanomicrobia; order Methanosarcinales; family Methanosarcinaceae; genus Methanomethylovorans; species Methanomethylovorans sp. Next base: position 9,855 of record NZ_JBFXHJ010000019.1, on the reverse strand, counting down.
ATGTTCAGGACTCTTCCTCTTTCCTGAGGACCCTTACAGTGTCACCACGTATAGTTATAGGTATCGGTACCACAGCATCGAACAGTTCAACAGTGATCTCCTCGTGCCCTTCATCTACACGCTTGACACGTGCTCTTTCTCCTTTAAAGGGTCCGGATGTGATCTCTATGATTGCACCTTCGGTTATACCGGTTACCGTGGGTTTAGGTGTGAGGAAGTGAGCTATCTCTGCAATGCTGGACTGTCCTTTGATCACTGCCCGCGCATGCGGAACTGTTTGGATGGCCTGCTCCACTATACCGGGTGACGTGCTCTCCACCAGTACGTATCCTTTCAGTTCGTCCGGGGCTAGGATAGCACGAATGTCCAGGTGATCTTTCCTTGCCACAATTGCCATCATATTTGCCACAGAACGTTCCTGATTAGCAGTTGTTTTCACCACGAATACAGCAGAAGGTTCAGCCATCATTCACACCAACTTCGGTATTTCCACCATTGCTATATAGATCAGGAATCCCATAAAACCAATGGCAAGGATCCCAAGACCGGCTACCTTAGCAATTGTCAGGAACTCTTCTCTGGAGGGCTTCTTTGTTAGTTTCAGAACCCTTATGTGTGCTCTTATAATAGATCCTATAGAGCCCACTGTGGTATTTAATTTGCTTGAATCTATATTATTCCCTGCCAATATCTTCACAACCGATTAAGCCTTATGTTCTCTAACTTTGAACGAATGACGAGTAGTCAGATTTTAACCATGCTATAAAATAGTACCGGCCATCTACAACTTCTTCTCTAAAATAGTTTTCGATTATTTCAGCAGGCAGACTAAAAGCTGCCTACTGGATCCCATTCATTTTACAAAATCAATTCCATACTTGCGCGTAACGTTTCTGGTACCGCCGTGACCGTAGATCTGAGGAGATTTGACACCAGTAACAACAAGCATTGTTCTCACTGTATTTTCCAGTTCCTCATCTACCTGCGCACCCCATATGATCCTCGCATCGGGGTCAATGCGGCTGTATACTTCCTGAACGACGCTTTCAGCTTCTGCTATGGTCATATCAGGACCGCCAACTACGTTCACAAGAGCCGATGTGGCACCGGATATATCTACATCCAGTAATGGGCTTCTTAATGCCTTCTGCACAGCCTCTACAGCTTTCATCTCACCTTCAGCTTCACCAAGGCCGATCATTGCAACGCCACCGTTCTGCATGACGGTCCTTACGTCGGCAAAGTCGAGGTTAACAAGTCCTGGTTTTGTGATCAGTTCAGTAATTCCCTTCACTGCCCTCATCAGCACTTCATCAGATACCTTAAAAGCAGCCTGCAGCGGGAGCCTTGGCACTACTTCCAGAAGCTTGTCATTTGGAACAACTATCACAGTATCTGCAACTTCTCTGAGTCTCTCCAGGCCAGCTTCGGCGTTCATACGCCTTACATGCCCTTCAACTCCAAAGGGAAGAGTTACTACGGCAATGGTCAAAGCGCCTGCATCTCTCGCGGCTTCTGCAACGATCGGGGCAGAACCGGTTCCGGTGCCTCCGCCAAGCCCTGCGGTTATGAACACCATATCACTGCCTTCTACAAAAGCCCTTATCTCATCAACACTTTCCAGCGCGGCCTCTTCTCCTACCTGGGGAAGACTGCCGGCACCAAGACCTCTTGTCTTCTTTCTTCCTATCAATATCTTCTTATCGGCATTGACTCTCAGAAGGTGCTGTGCATCAGTATTTATAGCTACCAGTTCCGCTCCTTTGATTCCCTCGTTGGCCATTCTCTGCGTACTGTTAGACCCTCCGCCACCACAGCCTACGACCTTGATCACAGTCCTCAGGTCACGGAGCATTTCCTCTAACTCTGCATTGATATCGTTCGGTTCAGGCACACGTGTATGGAGGCGTCCTTCCTCTTCGGACCTTGCAAGTGCCTCTTCTACTATGGATCTCATTCTTCTTCTCCCTTGAGTGGAAATCGTGTTATTTACTTAAGAGTAATGGTATTTCCCAATGTAATTCTTCTTGTGGTTTTTGTATAAACCATTAATGGTTCTACAATTCTGCCATTGGCAGTTACAGGGTTCCCATTTTTCAACTCTGCGAACATAGGACCAGGAGGTACGCCCAGCTCCCGGGCAAGTTCCGGGTCGAACCTCTCCTCTGTAATATATAGCGTCATCTCTTCCGGGATATATTTTATTTCATAATGCTCTTTTAGTATTTTAATGCATTCATCTATAAGCATATCAGCTGAAGCCTTTTCTTTGCCTCGCTTGCACATCATTATGCCGGGCAATGTTCCATTATCCTTTTCAAGGTACACCACATCCGACATTCCAAGTAAGTCTATCAATTTATTCTTATCAGCAGACACTGCTTCACTGAAGATGCCTTCATCCATCACAAAGATCTGAATGTCCTCTGTGCTTGAACCGACATCGTCGCGGATCATCTGCCTGAATCCATCTGTTATTCTCAGACGGCTCCCGGGACATGATCTTTCTGCCAGTTTAAGCATATGAGAATAAATATGCCAGGGCAATCCATGCATATCTAGGATGTCACTTTCCCTAAGCAATTGCAGACCAAGTTCTTTGACGATATCAGTGATCTTTTCTTTATGCGCCGATGACATCGCCCTGCGGTCAAAATACACAAGATCAGCATTTGACTTATCGATGGCCTGTCGCACAAGTTCCAGATCCAGGTTATCAAGCTGATGATTTGGAAAATTATGTCCGAATGTTATATTGTTCTCAAGTAATATTTTGGACTGCCTCTTTGCATAGTGCCCGCCCCCAAAACCAACAGCAACTGGCATTTTCTCTTCTTTCATCTCCAGTATTGCCCTGGCAGCTAACTCTCCTGCTATCGGGTCTTCCCACTGTTCTTCTGCACTGCCGATCTCAGCATAGACCATAGGCAAACGAACATCCGTTGGTCCATGATGTGTGGACTCCATGGTAACTTCATAACCAGTATTAATAGCCCCTTTTTGCATGTTGAGCAAGATGGACCTCAAGGCAAAAGGTGCAGGGTAGGAAAATTCCCTGCTGTGTCCTCCGAAATCTGCATTGCCACTGTTTCCGGTATAATGGGCCGTAAGCACCCTGTTACCATCTTTGCTCTTATGTTTTGAGGCAACTATTATAAGCCGCGTTTTCAATCCGCAAGCTGCAAGTTTACGGTCGATACCATCCTGGTATATATGATGTGCATCGATCTCCACAAGCCAGAATCCTTCGGATGAATAAGCGGATACAAGATCCTTCCAGTCGTTGCATGCCACTTTCACAGGGTCCCAATCTCTCATTTTGAGTATATGTTCCTTGATATTCTGGCTCGCCCTGTCCTTTGTGGAACATAGAATGGTTATTCTCGATCTGTTTCCATTGCTGTTCATCTGTTCTAACCCCTGTTATAGACCATTTTGACCATATCAAAAACCCATCTGCTTACACCTGGCGCCACATTGCCGCACCTGCGACAGTTCAGGACTTTCAATCCTTTTTTTTCATAATCTCCTGTCAGGCCTTCTATTTGATGTTGTTTCTTGAAAGTATAGAAATGTATCATACCTTCAGGTCTGATAACTTCTGCTACAATGTCGAGAAATTGGTCCATACCATAAGGAGTGGGGATTATGGCTCTGTGGAATTGACATTTCAGTATCGAAGGAATGTCCATGGCGTCAGCACATATCACTGAAAGGTTTTGCCTGACCTTGTTCATTGACGCATTCTTTTGGAGCAGGGAACAAGCTGCCGTGTTCTTCTCCAATGCTACAACATGAGCACCCTTCGCAGCCACTGGCACAGCAAACGGCCCTACTCCACAGAAAGGTACGATCACTTTTTCACCGTTCTGCACCATACTGGTGATCCTGGCTCTTTCGTAGGATAATCTGCTATTGAAAAACACTTTCTGCAGGTCAACTTCATAGGCAAATCCAAATTCTCTGTGTACCGTTCTGGTACTTCTGCCTGCAAGCAGCTCAAAGGATGCCACCCTGTGTTCCCCGGAGAGCTTTGAGATCTTGTTCACAACAGCATTTACCCCTCCTTGGCCAGCTATAAGTGCATGTGCTATCTCATGCTTGTGCGCATTGAGTTCGCAGGGGATGGATATTACAGCTATGTCACCGATCACATCGAACCTGCCAGGCAACACCTTCAGTTCCTGTTCGGTGAGTGTGTTTTTTAATATGTCTCTAAGGCTCATATTTGATCATGTATCGTGCTTTTTCCTTTGCCTGAGATCTTTGTTCCACAATGTTCTATAAGCCTTATTATGTCTGCTGTTCCCATTTCGTATAGTGATCTCAGTATCACCCTCAATAGCTGTGGAGATCGTGCATTTCAAGGTGAAGGCCGATACCGATGAGCAGGATTTCTCAGGGTATCTGTCGGTATTGTCTAGGAACTGGGTAAATTGCCAGGTTTTCTTGACAGGGAACTGCTTAAAGGTGAAAACGGCCAATGGACAGATATAGCTCACTGGGGAACTATGGACCATGCTCTGAAAGCCATAGATCATGTGATGAAGCTCCCGCTGTGCCTTGCATATTTTGGTTATATTGATGATACAACCCTTCAAATGATGCACTTTGCACTAAGTCAGAAGTGTCCATGATCAAAATTGCTCAGATATCGCAGAAATTATTGCTCAGCTTTTCCGTGAGCTTCATATTTTCCGAATAATCCACTCTAACGTCCATGAGCCACACTCCACCTGCTTTTAGTGCATTTTCAAGTTGTGGCCTGAAGTCTTCTGCCTTTTCTATTAGTATTCCATGTGCTCCAAAGCTCTCTGCAAGTTTTACAAAGTCCGGGTTCAGGAAGTCGATACCAAAGCTTGCATCGAACTTTTTCTTTTCGTGCCATTCAATAAGTCCGAACTTGGCGTCATCGAATATCACTATCACTATATCACATCCGAGACGTACTGCGGTCTCCAGTTCCTGGACATTCATAAGGAACCCGCCGTCTCCGGCTACTGCCACCACCTTACGTTCCGGCTTCAGTAGTTTTGCTGCAATAGCTCCGGGAAGTGCAAATCCCATAGATGCCAGGCCGTTGGACATTTGTACCGTATTGGGTTCATAGGCCGGATAAAGGCGTCCTATCCAGAGCTTGTGAGCGCCCACGTCGCTGATGATAATATCTTCCCTATCCAATGCCTGCCTGATATCATATATGATCTTCTGGGGCTTCATAGGAAAGGACGTGTCGTCCTTGAAATCAAGAAGTTCCTTCTCCATGTTCTTCCGTACCTTTGAGAAGTATTCAGGCATTTCCTTTCTCTTGCAGAATCGTATGAGGTGTTTCAGAGAGGTGCGGATATTCCCTACAAGTGATAGGTTGGGAACGTATTTTTCATCCACTTCATGCTGGTCTGAGTGTATATGTATTATATTCTTGGACCCATCAGGGTTCCAGAACCTGGGACTATATTCTACATGATCGAATCCGATGCAGATGACCAGATCCGCCCTCGCAAAACCGCACATAATATGGTCCCTGTCCTTGATACCCATGGACCCCATGTAATGTTCATCATCAGCCGGGAAAGCACCTTTACCCATGAAAGTTGTCACTACCGGGATCCCTGTGCTTCTCACGAATTTTCTCAATTCTTCAGATGCATCTTCCCTGATCACTCCATTACCAGCCAGAATTACAGGCATCTTAGCAGCTTCTATAAGCACAGCTGAACGCTGCAGTTCATCTTCATCAGGCATCCGTATGTGAGAATATGGTTTTTTCACAAGAGGTACTTTGTTCGTTCGTTCTGCAGCAATGTCCTCAGGCAGCTCGATATGTGTTGCCCCGGGCCTGTCCCTGGCGATCTCAAAAGCTTTGCTCACGATCTCAGGTATGAAATCCGCCCGGGTCACACTGGAATTCCATTTAGTAAATTGACGGAAAGCTTCCACTATGTTCAGGTACTGATGAGCCTCCTTGTGGGTCTTTTCAAGTCCTGCCTGTCCGGTAATAGCTACTAAAGGTGCTCTGTCCAGATGCGCATCCGCCACACCTGTAATGAGATTGGTTGCACCCGGGCCCAGGGTTGCAAGACACACTCCAGGCTGATGGGTTAGCCTGCCATAGACATCGGCCATGAAGGCTGCGGATTGTTCGTGCCGTGTTACTATGAACTTTATTTTGGACCTGGAAAGAGAATCTGTCAGGTCCAGGGTCTCCTCACCCGGGATCCCAAAAATGTATTCCACACCCTCATTCTCCAGACATTGCACGAGGAGGTCACTAGCTTTCATTTTCAGAACACCTTCATCGATTTTGCTCCTAAGAATTCATACATGCCTATCCTATGCAACTCTCTGCCAAACCCGCTTTTCTTGAAACCTCCAAGTGGCAGGCGGGAGTCTGAGGATACTCCATTGTTAATGGCTATGAGCCCGGTTTCGATTTCCCTTGAAAACCTTATGGCCCTTTCACGGTCCTTGCTCCATATACTTGCTCCCAGACCGAATTCCGTGCTATTGGCTATTTTTATAGCATCATCTTCGTTCCTGAATGTTACTATTGGTGCAACCGGTCCGAAAGTCTCCTCGGTAAGTACAGGTGCACCTTCGGTTATGTTACCAAGTACCACCGGATAGAAGAAACTGCCTTTTCCGTCTTGTTTTCCACCATCTAACAGCACATCTGCTCCAGATTTAAGTGTCCTGTCCACCTGATCCTGCACAAAGTCCGCCTGTTCGGAGTTAACCAGGGGTCCCATATCGTTGTTTGGGTCAAGAGGGTCACCTATTTTCAGATCGTGGACATGTTCCAGGAACCTTGAGGTAAATTCTTCAGCAATAGTGACATCCACAATGAACCTCTTGGCCGCTGTACATCTCTGCCCTGCATTCTGAAACCTGCTCAAACTTGCTACCTTTGCAGCTTTTTCGATATCTGCATCATCCAGTACGATGAATGGATCGCTGCCACCAAGTTCCAGTATGCATTTCTTGATACTGCCACCTGCGGCAGCAGCCACCTTCTGTCCCACCTGCCGCCCTCCTGTGAAAGATACGGCATTGATCTCATTTCTGGGTATAAGGGACAGTGCAGTGGGTCCATCTATTAACAGGGTCTGATAGACACCTTCGGGAAACTCTGCCTCTTTAAATATACTTTCAATTGCCAGGGCACACTTTGGTACATAACTTGCATGCTTGAGCAATATCACGTTGCCGCCTGCCAGTGCAGGAGCAGCAAAACGTAATGCTTGCCAGAACGGTGCATTCCAGGGCATGATGCTAAGGATCGTTCCCAGAGGTTCAAGTACTATACCAGATGCTTCAGCCTCGGTTTCCACGAATTCCGGAGCTAGTAACATCTCGGCCTTCTCTGAAAAGTAATCAAAGACCTTTGCGCATTTTTCGATCTCATCCAGGGATTCTCTGATGGGTTTGCCCATCTCAATAGTGATGGTCTGTGCAAGTTCAGCTGACCTTTCTCTGAGCAATCTTGCAGCTTTATCAAGGTAATATGTGCGATTAAAAACCTCAGTATGTTTCCATTCCTTAAAGGCTTCCCTTGATCTTTTTAAGGTTTCCTCTATTCTTTCCAGTGAATAAAGCTCATATTCCCCGTTAAGTTCTCCTGTGGCAGGATTTACCGATCTTATCACTTTCATTATTTCCCTCTCCCAGCTGCATGCGTTCATTAGTTTTTAAAGTTGGGTCCAGTAAAATGAACAGATAATGGTTTAGTAGATATTAAGAAGACCCAATGTTTAAGATATCCCTATCAAGCATTCTTTTTTCAGTATATCTTTATTGACTTGATGTGCATGAACTCATAGAACCCGTGTTTTGCCATTTCTCTGCCCATGCCGCTTCCCTTTATGCCTCCGAAAGGCATGCAGGCTTCAGGCCGGAAGAAAGCATTAACAGCTACCATTCCAGTTTCAAGCTTCCTGGCAAGCAAAGCTCCTTTTTCTCTCTCTTCTGTCCAGATGCTTGCGCCCAGGCCGAACCGAGTACTGTTGGCAATACGCATGGCCTCCTGTTCTTTCCTGAAGGTGATTATCGGTGCTACAGGCCCGAAGGTCTCTTCTGTCATCACTTTCATATCAAGGCTTACATTCTCAAGCACTGTAGGAGAGTAGAAGAACCCTTCTCTTTCCATCTTTCCTCCGGAAACAAGTGGTTTTGCTCCTTTTGAGATGGCATCTTTCACCTGCTGTTCAAGAACGGATATCTGCTCTTCCCGTACCAATGGTCCTATAGCCGTATTCTTGTCCATTGGGTCTCCCAGTTTGAGTTTCTCTGTAAGTTCCACAAACTTACCGGTGAACTCTTTCGCCACTTCCTGTGCCACTATGAACCTCTTGGCTGCTATGCACGTCTGTCCTGTATTGATGCACCTGCTGGGTACAGCTACAGTTGCTGCTTTTTCCACATCGGCATCTGCCAGCACTATGAATGGGTCGCTGCCCCCAAGTTCAAGTACGAACTTCTTCATATTGCGGGCTGCAAGCTCTGCAACCTTTTTTCCGGCAATATCGCCCCCAGTGAAAGAAACGGCTTTGATCTCATCCCTTGAGATGAGCGAGGAAGCTGTGGGACCATCTGTCAGCAATGTCTGAAATACACCTTCAGGAAACCCTGCTTCCAAGAACAGTTCTTCCATCTTCAGGGCACACATGGGCACATAACTGGAATGCTTGAGCAGCATCACGTTGCCTGCTGCCAGTATATGGGAAGCTGCACTGAGCACCTGCCAGAAGGGAAAGTTCCAGGGCTTGATGGCCAGTACCGGTCCCATGGGCTCGTATGATACCATTGAGCAGGCAGCGTCAGTTTCTGCTTCTTCCGGCTGCATAAGTTCCTCCGCATGCGCTGCAAAATAGTCGAACGTATCGGCGCACTTCACAACCTCGGCCACAGATTGTTTTATGACCTTCCCCATCTCCAGTGTGATAAGTTCTCCAAGCTCTTGTTTTCTGCTGCGCAGCAATTGTGAGAAACCACTTAAAAGTGTGCTGCGCTCGGATACATCAAGTTCTTTCCATTCATGGAAAACGGTATCAGCTTTCCTGAGAGCTGCATTTATTTGCTCTTTGGAGTGGGGTCGAAATTGTCTGATAATTTTTCCTGTGGTTGGATCGATGGATGAGATGAGGGTCATGGTGAAACTTCCGGCAGATGATTGTTTATGTGGATAGAAAGAGGAAGGGATAGAGTATAAAGATAGCTGGGGAGGTGGGTGATGAATAACAGAAAAAAGCATTTACTCTTCTATAAAGTAATCAGAATCTATCCTTTTTATCTCATAGGTTTTGGTAGTTGAAACCCCTATATTAAAGTCGATCATTAGTTTAACGAGCTTTGGACCGTCCACCAAGACAATTGATTTGTGACTTCTTGAAATCACATTTTCAGCATCCTTTGGAAATCTGGAAGTTGTCATGAACACACCTTTGCTTACTCCATTTACTTCAAGGGTACCTACAAAATCTCTTAGCATAGAAGCTGAAACCGGTGTGTCTTCTCCAAATCTTTTGGCTTGGAAGAATATCTTGTCTAATCCCAAACGATCTTGACTGATAAGTCCATCAACACCACCATCTCCACTCTTTCCGGTAACTTTTCCCTCTCCATATCCCATGTTAGACAATAGATCAAGCACAACTTTTTCAAAGAAGGATGGGCTGTTGGATCGTAGTTTTGTCAAAAGTTCTTGACCTAAACTTGCTTGAATTGAATTGAAACCATTTTCCATTAATTCATCAGGAGTTATGTTTTCAGCTTCAGTTTCGATTTGAGTAAAGTCTTTACTGTTTGTTGTATCCTGCTCTTTTTTTATGGTTGCATATTTGATTGCTTGGAACTCTA
>NZ_JBFXHJ010000018.1:13038-23614 GCF_050177135.1 Methanomethylovorans sp. | reverse complement strand
GCAACGCAGCTATCGAGATCCAGAATTTTGATAACACCATCATTGAGAACAATGTATTTGATGATGGTGGCCATGCAGCAATAAAATGGTATGTGTGGTCCGGCCACATCACACAGCAAAAAGCACAGTTCACGACCTATGTGAGGAACAATATCATAATGAACAGTGATGGAGCAAGTGGAGTTACAGGTTCAGGCGTGGGTATATGGAACACACAGCCGTCCTACGCGAAGTTCATAGTCCAGAATAACAATATCTACAATAATAAGAATGGTCAAACCTATGGCTCAGGTTTCACAATGAGCAATAACCTGAATGTTGATCCGCAATGCGTTGATCCAACCAATTCAAAGCTCAGTTCACGTGACTACCATCTTAAGAGCAAGGCGGGCCGTTATTCAAGTGGCAAGTGGGTAACAGATTCAATATCGAGCCCACTGATTGATGAAGGTAATTCTAAATGTATTTGCAGCAGCGAACCCTCTCCGAATGGCGGAGTGATAAACATTGGCCGATATGGTAACACTGCCGAAGCTTCCAAAAGTGGTTCATCTGCTTCGACAGCGGATAATGCCCCAGTTGCAAATGCTGGTGCAGATAAGACAGCAACCGCAGGTTCTTCTGTCAGTTTCGATGGAAGTGCCTCTACAGACGATAAAGGCATAGCCTCTTACTCCTGGGACTTTGACGCTTCCAATGGAATAACAGCCGAAGCTACAACCAAGACAGTTACAAAGACATATACAGCAGCAGGAACTTACACTGTAACGCTCACGGTCACAGACACGAGCGGGCAGAAATCAACAGATACAGTGGATGTGGTTGTCAGTACTGCAGTTTCAAATCAGATAGATGATCCACTAACTGTTTATGACAATAGATTACGTGATGCGAACCCAACTACTGTTTATTCGGATTCCAACTATATTGATCTTGGAATGAGCTCAACTCGTTGCAGGGATCTAATGTGGTTCGATCTTAGTGATTACAAGACAACAGATACAATATCCAAGGCAACCCTGTCGCTGTATTGGTATTATCCAACAGGTGCCACACGTACTTCTGATACAGTGGTAGAGGTATACAGACCTGCTGCCGAATGGGATCCAAAGTATGTGACCTGGAACAACCGCGTATCCGGTACTGCATGGAGCACAGCAGGAGGAAGCTGGTATGATAAGAACGGAGTTGCACAGGGAAGTACACCGTACGCATCCCTTACTTTCCCTGCCAGAACAGTACCTGGTAACAAGTATTATGACTTCGATGTAACACAGCTCGTGCAAGAATATGTGAGCGGTAAGAACAAGAACACCGGATTGTTCCTGAAGGCCAGGACAGAGAGCGGCAATTACATTGCATTCTACAGTTCAGAGTGGACAAATGCAGCTCAGAGACCAATATTAACGGTGACCGTAGGAACACCTGCTGCAGATAATGCCCCAGTTGCAAATGCTGGTGCAGATAAGACAGCAACCGCAGGCTCTTCTGTCAGTTTCGATGGAAGTGCCTCTACAGACGATAAAGGCATAGCCTCTTACTCCTGGGACTTTGACGTTTCCAATGGAATAACAGACGAAGCTACAGCCAAGACAGTTACAAAGACATATACAGCAGCAGGAACTTACACTGTAACGCTCACGGTCACAGACACGAGCGGGCAGAAATCAACAGATACAGTGGATGTGGTTGTCAGTACTGCAGTTTCAAATCAGATAGATGATCCACTAACTGTTTATGACAATAGATTACGTGATGCGAACCCAACTACTGTTTATTCGGATTCCAACTATATTGATCTTGGAATGAGCTCAACTCGTTGCAGGGATCTAATGTGGTTCGATCTTAGTGATTACAAGACAACAGATACAATATCCAAGGCAACCCTGTCGCTGTATTGGTATTATCCAACAGGTGCCACACGTACTTCTGATACAGTGGTAGAGGTATACAGACCTGCTGCCGAATGGGATCCAAAGTATGTGACCTGGAACAACCGCGTATCCGGTACTGCATGGAGCACAGCAGGAGGAAGCTGGTATGATAAGAACGGAGTTGCACAGGGAAGTACACCGTACGCATCCCTTACTTTCCCTGCCAGAACAGTACCTGGTAACAAGTATTATGACTTCGATGTAACACAGCTCGTGCAAGAATATGTGAGCGGTAAGAACAAGAACACCGGATTGTTCCTGAAGGCCAGGACAGAGAGCGGCAATTACATTGCATTCTACAGTTCAGAGTGGACAAATGCAGCTCAGAGACCAATATTAACGGTGACCGTAGGAACACCTGCTGCAGATAATGCCCCAGTTGCAAATGCTGGTGCAGATAAGACAGCAACCGCAGGCTCTTCTGTCAGTTTCGATGGAAGTGCCTCTACAGACGATAAAGGCATAGCCTCTTACTCCTGGGACTTTGACGTTTCCAATGGAATAACAGACGAAGCTACAGCCAAGACAGTTACAAAGACATATACAGCAGCAGGAACTTACACTGTAACGCTCACGGTCACAGATACGAGCGGGCAGAAATCAACAGATACAGTAAAAGTAGTCGTCAGCTCCACACCAGTTACAAATACTGGATTTGACCTTTATGACAATAGATTGGTGGAATCATCCAAAACTACAGTTTATGGCAGTTCAAATTATCTTGACATTGGAAGGAGTTCAACTCGTTGCAGGGATCTAATGTGGTTCGATCTTAGTGATTACAAGACAACAGACACGATATCCAAGGCAACCCTGTCGCTGTATTGGTATTATCCAACAGGTGCCACACGTACTTCTGATACAGTGGTAGAGGTATACAGACCAGCTGCCGAATGGGATCCAAAGTATGTGACCTGGAACAACCGCGTATCCGGTACTGCATGGAGCACAGCAGGAGGAAGCTGGTACGATAAGAATGGAGTTGCACAGGGAAGTACACCGTACGCATCCCTTACTTTCCCTGCCAGAACAGTACCTGGTAACAAGTATTATGAATTTGATGTCACACAGCTCGTGCAGGAATATGTGAGCGGTAAGAACAAGAACACCGGATTGTTCCTGAAGGCCAGGACAGAGAGCGGCAATTACATTGCATTCTACAGTTCAGAATGGACAAATGCAGCTCAGAAACCTAAATTAACCGTGACTGCCACAAAAACCTGATATGAAGGGCACTAATCTCTAGAGGAGGTAGAAGAATTAAGTGTGAGCGTAAAGTTATTACGCTCTACTTAATTTGATACCCTGTCTTTAGAGATGGTTTTATCTGTTATGTCCAATAACCCGAATATTATTTATATTTATCAATCTATATAATTAGATTGATATTTTAACTTTCATTTTAACGAATTGAGACCTACTCCATCAAGGATACACTAAAGCTTCAAAGAATCGAAAAGATAAAAGATGGTTTTTAAATTAATTAAAGGATTAATATATAGAAATGAAATCTGTTGGTCATAAATAAACCGTACATGAAAATTATGGTAAATTGGATTGAATAATTGGTGTGCTAACATGAACCTGATCGATAAAATACGTGCAGAGACAGAAATGTGGGATCTTTTCACAAAAAAGGAAGAATACGATCCACTACTCTTAGACCAATATGAAAGGTTTCCTTACTATTTGAGCAAACATAGGGACGTAATGGACCCCATTTTATCCAAGTATTTGATCGATAACGGATTGAATCCAAAATACCCGGATGGAAAAAAGTTTGCTGTTTGCCTTACGCACGATATAGATGTCATAAAACAGACGATCACCAACTGTGCATTTGAATCCATGAAGTCCACAATAAAAGGCGATTATAAAAACAGTCTGCAATACACAATATCCGGTCTTGATAAAAAACAACATCCTTATCGGGATTTTGAAAGAATAATGGAAATAGAAGACAAATATGGAGCTAAATCAAGTTTTTATTTCCTGGCACTCAAACCTGAGGAAAGAGATTACAACTATGATCTTGAAGAAATATCTGACGAAATCAGGGACATATCTGATAATGGATGGGAAGTGGGACTTCATGGAGGACATGAATCATATAATAACGTTAAAGTGACTGTTCAGGAAAAAAAAATACTTGAAGACATTATAGGAAAAAAAATTGTAGGTTACAGGAACCATTACCTGAAATTCAAAATACCGGATACATGGGAAATGTTAAGCGAAGCCGGTTTCAAATACGATACAACATTTGGATATGCTGATTGTGCAGGATTCAGAAATGGAATGTGTCATCCGTTCAAGCCGTTCAACCTGAATACTGGAAAAGAAATCGATATTCTTGAAATACCACTTGTAATAATGGATTGTACTCTTTTAAGAGATTATATGAGACTGGATTTTGAAAGGGCATGGAAACTTACAAAATTATTAATTAACAGAGTTGAACAATACAATGGCGTAATTACTATTCTCTGGCACAATAATTTTATGACCGGTGAATATCTGAAATTTTACGAAAAAATATTAAAATACTGCTCTGGCAAAAATGCCTGGATGACAAGTGGAGAAGAGATTTTTAGAAATCATACCTCAGAATGAAAAGAGAGGTGATAATATCAAAAAAGAACATTGCGTATTGATCCTAGGAGGACGCGTTAATGGTTACTCCATTATTCAAGAATTATATGAAAAGGGTGTTAAAGAAATAGTTCTCTTTGATGTAGAGAAGAGAGTAGCTTCTGCCAGCAATAAAATTAAAGAATATAAAACTATAAAGAACAGTGCAGAAAATTTATATTCTGAATTGAATCGTCTCCACAAAGAATATGAAAAAATTGTAATATTCCCTTCTGATGATCTTTATCTTGAAAACTTACATAAGATACATGATGAAATCCAAGACTTTTGTTTTGTACCAATGAATAACAATAATTTCTTAGAGTGCAGTAATAAATATGTGCAATATGAGTATTGTGAAAAATTGGGAGTACCATATCCAAAAACAAAACATATAAAAATTAAAGAGGAACTGATGTTCATTAATATACAGTATCCGATATTAATTAAACCAAATAAAAGGGACGATCTAAAGAAAAAAGTTTTCAGGAACATGACACTGGAAAACGAAAGTGATCTGCACAAAAATAGAGAGAAACTGGAAAATTACATCGATGCCGGAATATCTTTTCTGGCTTCAGAAATTATACCTGGTGATGGTTCCTGTATATATGCTTATGTAGGTTATCGTAATAAGAAAGGAGAAATTTTGAACGAATGGACCGGAAAGAAATTGTCACAATTCCCGGATGATTTTGGAGTGTTTTCCAGCGCATCTAATGAAGCTCCTGATGTAATTAGCGAGCAGGGAAGAAAATTGCTTGAAGGGATGAATATATACGGTATTGCTGAACCTGAGTTCAAGTATGATCACCGGGACGGGAAGTACAAATTAACTGAAATAAATCTAAGATCAATGATGTGGCACAGAGTGGGTAATCTTTCCGGGGTGAACATACAGTATTCGCAGTATTTGGATGCCTTGGGAAAAACTGTACCCCATCAAGATCAGCTTAAAAACAAGAATATTCATTTTGTGTATCTCAGGCATGAGATAATCAATCTGATATCAAGACCTGGATATTCTAAAATATTCTATCATAACATATTTACTTCGGATGAAACTCATTTCGCTATGTTTGACAGAAAAGATCTGAAACCTTTCATAATGGACTGTAAAGAAACATCTGCTAGCATCATCGCTACTTGCCTGAGAAAACTAAAAATAAAGAGTCAGTGATAACTCAAAAATATCTTTTAACTTATAAGCAAAATAGATCTTCCAGATCATTATTGCATATTTACAAAATTATGAATTTATGAGCTGGAAATAATTGTTATACTTTTTGTTTTATTTTTTCAAATGCGAGTTTGAACATTGTTTGTTCTTCTTTATTGAAGCTATTCAGGACCAAAGTGGAAACTATGTATATTAATGCCCCCAATGTTACATTTCTGACCAAGGAAAAGAGATCATCTGAATTCAGGAAAAACAAAAAAGAACACATTATAATGGATGAAAGTACGCATTTTGAAATAAATACCCAGTCAATATCCGGTCGTAAATACTTAAATGACACTTGAGCGCATATTATCACCATCAGTAAATATGATGCAAAAGTTGCGATAGCAGCGCCTACGATTCCAAAAGAAGGTATCAACATAATGTTCAATACTACATTCAAAGAAGCTGCAAATATCTGAATGAACAAATTGAATTTCGTTCTTTTTACCAAATGGGTTATGTTGATCAATATCTGAAATACACCAGCTAACAAGCC
This sequence comes from Methanomethylovorans sp., assembly GCF_050177135.1. Taxonomy (NCBI): domain Archaea; kingdom Methanobacteriati; phylum Methanobacteriota; class Methanomicrobia; order Methanosarcinales; family Methanosarcinaceae; genus Methanomethylovorans; species Methanomethylovorans sp. Next base: position 17,328 of record NZ_JBFXHJ010000018.1, on the reverse strand, counting down.
AGAAACCGCTATAAAAGGAATTGAATTACTACCTGATGCAAATTCGGGGGTTGTTATGGTGACCAATAAGGGTGTTGAAAGAAAAGACAAACCAAAGGTTGCAGGAATTGCAGCATATAAAAAATACTTAAGAGATCTATTAATGTAAACAGCGGCTTCTGTGTGCTTTCCTTGATTGTAAAGTCTTGATAGTTCTGGGAACAGTATGAATTGAATAGGAATAATTATAAAGTTGATCAGATTTCCAATGCCGTAGGATGCAGAATAGATCCCTGCAGCACTCAGACCCATAAAATAAGTTACCATGTATCTGTCACTGGAATCTGTAACCCATCTTATAACTGAATTTGGGGTCAAAGGTAAACTATATCTTAAGATCTCTTCGATCCCCTGGAATTTAGGTAATGAAAAACCAATATCTGAAATTATGAAGTACATTGAAAAGATGAATAATGCGGACTGGATCAGTATTAAAGAAATTATGATAGATAAAAGTCCAAAACCAAGGTACAACAAAAATATAGTTACTATGAGATGTCCTATAGACTTGAGAATAGTAAGAATAGAGAATGTAGTGATTTTCTGGAATATCCTGAAGTAGAACAATGCGATCTGATCTACAGCTAAAAGTAAGACCAGAAAAGATCCACATTTTATAAAATATGATGCATTCGGATCTCCAAAAATTGTCTGTGCCAAAATATCGGATACGAAATAAAGCATTGTTGAAATGATAACGCCAGCGGAAAAGACTATGCATAACACCGAGTAAAATGTCTCTCTTATTCGCTGGATATCTTGCTCACCTGACAGGAATCTAATGATCCCCATTGATAATCCTAAGACTGCCACCGGACTCAGAAGAGACACAGTTATCGAAATCTGTGCCCATATACCATAGTCGTAGCTTCCAAGATTTTTTGTTATTATAGGTAACAACAAAAATGACCCTAAAGATGACAGAACCTGGGATAGACCTATTATCCCGATATCTTTAATTATTTTATAGCTGGACATAAATACCCTAAAACCTGTCATTTAATATGCTAAACAAAATATATTAATCATTCTAGGTATATAATCCTATTCAGCACCAGTTGAAGTTCTTATTAGCTTATTTTTACCTGGCTCTGTAGGAATGCTACTTTTGTTTTTATTTTGACCTAATAATTTAAAAGGTATAAATCCCCTAAGCATTACTTTCCACTGAGACAGAAAGGGGATGATTGTGCTTTGCTTAATAAGTACTTAAAGTTTGTTGAGACAGTTCCAGCAGTATCAGAAAGATAACACCTGCCGATCTATAGTTGTAAATATTCCAAAAGAAAATATACACAACACAAGCTATTGGCTCTGATTTTGTTGAAAGGATATCTCAATATGGACTACAGAAGTATTGTTGAACTTGTAGAATTAATGGACAAATGGAAGCTGAGAATCGGACTAAAACAAGTTCCACATTATACTATACCATTAAATCATAGATTTAATGGGAGTTCCAGATTTGAATCCGGAACACTCTTCACAAATTCGCTACAAGAATAAAATCAGTTATATTCAGATCATTGTTACAACAAACACTAAAACTCTTCTACTCATATAGTGAAAAAATAGAGGTCGCTGCTATTGATTCAAGTGGCTTTGCAAGTGGTCATTGTGTTACTATAATATTCATTTAGGACAGGAAAGAAAAGAAGATCTTTCCTGAAAATTAGTATTTCTGTTGATACTGATAAATTAATCATCACTGGTTTTAAGTATCTTAGAAAAATGATCGATGAGTCTGAATTTAATTCCTTTTCTCACATATCTATAATCTTTTATATTTGCACTGTTTAGGAATTATGTTATTGTTTGAGGCAACTTAAGATATAAAACTGACAAATGCCTTTAATCTCAAGAAGATTCAGCCAGTTCAAAACCTATATACTCCATTTTATTTATTTGATCAATAATAATAAAATTTACGTTTAGCTGTTACAATTCTTTTTCAATTTCAAGGCAACAGGGGTTTATAATACTTTATCATATTTAATAAAGCTTTATAATACACTAATTTTCGAATAAAATTCATATAATACCCTTAAATCTGATTTAAAATAATTTTTGGAAATATATATTCATTCACACTCATCATAGGCCGCTGAGCAACTTCAATATGTTGCATTTTTCTTTTTAGTTCATTATTATCAATTTTAAATAAACTCCCTATCTAACTTAAATTTAAAAATAAAATGTAAAATCATCTATATTTTGCATTATCTTTGTTTAAAAAGCTAAAATAATAAAATAGTTCTATTTTTGCTTTTTTTTAAAAAATTAAGGGTTTAAGAGCCTTTTAGCTGGTAAGTATCTTTATATATCTCAAACATAAATGCAAACCTATATGCGAAAAACGGGGCTGTTGATAATTGATGAGAATATTGGATGAGATACAGGTTTCATAACTGTATGTTATACTGATCATGGATATGCTCTGCTGCACAGAATTTTCGCATTTTAACAAAATATCGGATTGAATTCAAACAAATGAAAAGAGAGGTGTATAAAATATGGTTGAAAGTATATGTTTTAAGATCTTCGAAAGATTTAGTGCCCATAGGTGGGCTAAATCTCGTCACGTATTATTAATTGCATTATGGGTAAGTAGTTGCTTATTTACTCCAAAAAATGCTTTATCTAAAAAAGATTATCTATTAACAACTAAGAATAGAAACAACACCACGTTTAAAAAAATGTCTGTTTTTTTCCTCGGCTTGTCACTTTGCTTCCTGTGTTTTTCAATAGTCGGATCCGGTCTATCTTCAGCTGCAACTGTGTATGTTGCTGCAAGCGGAAGCGGCGACTACATTTGTGACGGAACGAACGACCATGTTGAAATAAATAAAGCACTGGCGTATATAGATAGTATTGGTGGCGGTACTGTTTATCTGAAGGGCCCAAATACATACTGGATAGATAGCACTCTTAATATCGGTGCAAAAACAAAACTCACAGGTGACTCAACTGCTGAAATAAAACTTGTTCCAAAGGCTGGCTGGTCCAAGGAAGTTCCCATGATCCGGGGTGAAGTCGGGGCGGACAATATTGTGATCACTGGATTTACTATAGATGGGAACAGCGAAAATCAGGGTGTTTCTTTTGGAAACGGATATTATAATTTAATATATTTAGAACGTTCTGATAATGTAGAAGTCTCGCACATGCGTTTTGAATGGGGATGCAATGATGGATTAAAGATCAAATGGTGCAACAACGTTGTTTTTACTCACAACAATGTGTACAAAATGGGTCACGATGCATTTTATGCACTTTATTGTAATGATGGTGAAGTTGCATACAACACCATTTTCACACGGACAAATAGTGCGTGCAGGTTATCAGGCGGTATAACAGATTATACTGTCCATGATAATACATTCTATTCTGACGGGGGCGGCACATCAACAGGGCCGGCAATAGAGATAGACAAAACCGGGAGCTCGACAACCCTTCCTTTCAATAATATAGAAATATACAATAATAAGATACATTCTATAAGGGGTTCAGGTATCTGGATGTTTGCAGCATATTCTGATAATACCATAAGGGCAAAGAATGTCCATATACATCACAATACATTTACAAAAGTAGGACAGCATGCTTCAAATACCGGATATACCAATGCAGCGATCACAATGCAGAATTTTGACAACACCATCATTGAGAATAATGTATTCGATGATGGCGGCAATGCTGCAATAAAATGGTATGCATGGTCTGGATATGTTGCACAGCAAAAGGCGCAGTTCACCACCTATGTGAGGAACAATGTCATAATGAACAATGATGGAATGAGTGGAGTTACAGGCTCAGGAGTGGGTATATGGAACACACAGTCATCCTACGCTAAGTTCATAGTTAATAACAATAATTTTTACAACAATAAGAATGGGGACACATATGGCGGAGGTTTCACAATGAGCAATAACGTGCATGAAGCCCCATCTACGAGTGGTTCAACAGTTCCCAATGAGATAGATGCTGCTCCAGTCGCTAATGCTGGTGCGGATAAGACTGCAACCGTAGGTTCTTCTGTCAGTTTCGATGCAAGTGCCTCTACCGATGATAAAGGCATAGCTTCTTACTCCTGGGATTTCGATGCTTCAAATGGCATAACAGCCGAAGCTACAGGTAAGACAGCTACAAAGACATATACAACAGCAGGAACGTATACAGTGACACTTACTGTTACGGATACAACTGGGCAGAAAGCTACAGATACAGCAACTGTAGTCGTGGGTGGAACAA
>NZ_JBFXHJ010000018.1:0-13028 GCF_050177135.1 Methanomethylovorans sp. | reverse complement strand
GAAGCTACAGGTAAGACAGCTACAAAGACATATACAACAGCAGGAACGTATACAGTGACACTTACTGTTACGGATACAACTGGGCAGAAAGCTACAGATACAGCAACTGTAGTCGTGGGTGGAACAACAACGACCGCACCACCTGCATCAACACCTGCAGAAGGTTCGGTCTCTTATCCTACCTATGACAACGGCCTGAGGACCTCATCTCCAACCAGTGTATTCTCCACTGTCAACTATATTGACATAGGAGCGAGTTCAGCTAGTTGCAGGGATGTCATGATGTTCGATCTGAGTGGATATGAAACTACAGACACGATCAGCAAAGCAACTCTTTCACTGTACTGGTATTATCCGGCGGCTTCCACACGTACTTCTGATACAGTGGTAGAGGTATACAGACCGGCAGAGGAATGGGACCCTAAGTATGTTAGCTGGAACAACCGCGCATCCGGAACTACATGGAGCACAGCAGGAGGGAGCTGGTACGATAAGAACGGAGCTGCACAGGGCAGTACACCGTACGCATCACTTACATTCCCGGCCAAGACAGTACCTGGTAACAAGTACTATGACCTAGATGTCACTCAGCTTGTGCAGGAATACGTAAGTGGTAAATACAAGAACACGGGGTTCTTCCTGAAGTCCAGAACAGAGAGCGGCAATTACATTGCATTCTACAGCTCAGAGTGGTCCAATGCCGCACAGAGACCGAAATTGACAGTGTCAACAGGGGATTCAACTCCATCGAGCGGTTCAACAGTTCCCAATGAGATAGATGCTGCTCCAGTCGCTAATGCTGGTGCGGATAAGACTGCAACCGTAGGTTCTTCTGTCAGTTTCGATGCAAGTGCCTCTACCGATGATAAAGGCATAGCTTCTTACTCCTGGGATTTCGATGCTTCAAATGGCATAACAGCCGAAGCTACAGGTAAGACAGCTACAAAGACATATACAACAGCAGGAACGTATACAGTGACACTTACTGTTACGGATACAACTGGGCAGAAAGCTACAGATACAGCAACTGTAGTCGTGGGTGGAACAACAACGACCGCACCACCTGCATCAACACCTGCAGAAGGTTCGGTCTCTTATCCTACCTATGACAACGGCCTGAGGACCTCATCTCCAACCAGTGTATTCTCCACTGTCAACTATATTGACATAGGAGCGAGTTCAGCTAGTTGCAGGGATGTCATGATGTTCGATCTGAGTGGATATGAAACTACAGACACGATCAGCAAAGCAACTCTTTCACTGTACTGGTATTATCCGGCGGCTTCCACACGTACTTCTGATACAGTGGTAGAGGTATACAGACCGGCAGAGGAATGGGACCCTAAGTATGTTAGCTGGAACAACCGCGCATCTGGTACTGCATGGAGCACAGCAGGAGGAAGCTGGTATGATAAGAACGGAGCTGCACAGGGCAGTACACCATACGCATCACTTACATTCCCGGCCAAGACAGTACCTGGTAACAAGTACTATGACTTCGATGTCACTCAGCTTGTGCAGGAATACGTAAGTGGTAAGTACAAGAACACGGGGTTCTTCCTGAAGTCCAGAACAGAGAGCGGAAATTACATCGCATTCTACAGCTCAGAGTGGTCCAATGCCGCACAGAGACCGAAATTGACCGTGAATGCCTGATAAAGCACAACAACTATGAGCGGAAGTAATTTCGCTCGACCTTTTTTTATTTTCTTTCTCCTGTGTTTACTATAGAGGATTTCGATAAACCTGTTGTTTTTAGCGCTTATTTATATACACTTTATATGATGATTTTCAAATATCTGGGTTTTCCGAAATCCTCTATAATCATAGTCTAAAGCCAAAAGTAATTTTAAATAATAATATATTTATAGTTGAATTGATAATATAATGAATTAAAATATTGATGAACTCTAATTTGATGATTAGATCATCTGTAAAAGTTATATAGAAAATAACTGTTTAAGCTTTATTTACCAACATATAGTAATAATTATATACTTTAGATATCTTGTTTGCAATATGCAAGGTGATGATCAGCTGTTATTTATACTGTTTTAGGGAATGTGTTGTAAATAATGATGTCGATACCATCGGTATTATAACTTCATACGGATATAAGAGCGATTTTCATCAGGTGGGCGCAAAATGGTTTCGGAAATGGTTTCTGATAGGGACAAGATTTGTTTTGGAGAAGTGGCTGAGCATTATAATGAGAATTTCCTTGTATTTGGAATAAAATACTTTTGGAAATGGCTTTTAGAACGGCTTGCATCAACTTGTCCGATACCTTCCTGGAGAGCAAAATTCCACAAAATGAGAGGGGTCAATATTGGAAAAAATGTGTACATCGGTTATGATGTTATTTTTGATAGACTTCATCCGGAAATGATCACAATAGAAGATTTTGTTGAAATTGGTGATCGCTGTATACTATCCGCTCATTCAAGAGGCAGTCTGACTACAAGAAACGCATATCCACGAACCATAGAGCCAATTGTTATCAGACATGGTGTTTCTGTAAACCCGGGATGTATAATAACTCAGGGAGTAGAGATTGGAGAAAATTCCATAATAGGGATTGGATCTGTAGTCAGCCGCAATATTTCTCCAAATAGTCTTGCTCTAGGCTTCCCGGCCAAAGTTGTAAAAAAGCTGGATGTTGCAAATGAAGATAAGACTGAAGAAAAATTAGAAGCTAGACCAGAAGTTAAATCAGAAGTTTGTTGACTTCATAATATATGCTAAGTAAACAATGGACTTTATCCGTGTTATTTCTGCATGATATGTTCAGAAATATTACTTTTTTCCTCTGGTCATGATCCTTACAAGTAGCGATTTTTTAATCTCTACGGCATGACTTGGGCAAAGCTCGCGACAACAGTAACATTGGATGCACTTTTCTTCGTTGATTTTCAATGAGCCATCCTTTTCTTCGATAGCGTCTACTGAACAGTTCAAAACACATGCCTTGCAAAGAGTGCAGATCGAAGTATTGATGAAAGGCTTTACTGTAAACTGCTTTCTAAGTGTCCTTCGAAGAAAACGAGGCATAAGAGCAAGAGCTCCACCTGTTGGCCTTTTGAACTTGATCTTTACTTTCTCCAAAGGCGTGCCTACAACTTCAGGATGCTCAGTACCAAATCCTCTGGAAAGTGCAGCTTTATTAGTAGGTATCTGCAATGGATCGAACCCTATAAGTTCCGACGCTACCACATCCAATGCCACACAGTCATAACTTGCCATGATAACTCCTGCAGATATGGATGTACCAGCTGAGGGACCATCCCCTTCCATCCCTATCACCCCATCCATTACCGCAAGATGGGGTTTGATGAAAGAATAGATATCCACAACTGCCTCTCCAAAAAGGTCACGGTCTTCCAGAAAATGAGCAGCTTTTCTGTCTTTCCGGGGGATGGCACCAAAAAAGTTTTTAACAGCTCCCGTATAAAGAGTGAGCTCATGTGTCTTGAGCTTGGGAAGTGAAATGATCACATCAGCGTCCATTACTGCCTTAGCTATATGCAGACGTGGGAACTGCTTTGCCTCAGGAACATCAACTTCATTAAAACCAGAGATTTCAAAATTGATCAGTTCTGCACCGCAATTTGAAGCAGCTTCTTCGATACCAGATGCTTTAAGGGCTTTTGCAGTGGCAGTTGAATCGGAACTTGTGACCCCGGACCCATCCCCTACGACAGGAATACCACCTGCTTCTTTAACAAGTTGGCACATTGCCGAAACAATTGCAGGATGAGTGGTAACTGCAGCCTCCGGCCGTTTAATAGCAAGTACATTGGGTTTTAATAGGACACGGCTACCTGGAGATATGATATTCTCAAGGCCACCGATCAGGTCTAGTGCTTCCCTGATAGCATCTTTGGCTTTTAAATAATCATCACATTGCACAATAGATACTTTAGTATTCATAATAATGCCCTCTAAAAATATAGCTATTTATCCCTGCTGGCTGTCAAAGCGAGAAAAGCAACTTCTTTTTCATTTCTCTCCATATAATGAATCGTGGCTGATGTCAAATCACATAGTTTGGCAGCCGTCCACCACAATAACAGACCCGCTTACATAACTTGCAAGGTCCGAACTTAAGAACAATACAACTTTTGCTACATCCTCCGGGGTCCCGATCCTTCCAAGGGAAATACTGGACAGCATCTTATCCCTTATGTCAGGTTTCATATCTTTGATCAGATCGGTCTCTATAAGACCTGGGGCAACAGCATTAACGGTAATCCCATACCTGCCAAGTTCTTTTGCAGCAGATCGTGTGAACCCGATGACAGCTGCCTTACTTGCAGAATAGGCCGTCTGTCCTTCACTACCCTGTAGACCAACAATTGAAGATATATTGACGATCCTTCCTGATCTTTGCTTTCTCATCATGTTAGTAGCATATCTGGTACACAGGAAGGTTCCCTTTAGATTGACATCGATGGTATGATCAAAAAGTTCAGTACTGGTAAGTGCAAGAAGACTATTTCGCATGATCCCGGCATTGTTCACCAGCACATCTAGCTTTGAGTGCTTTTCTTTGATAGAGCTGAACATATATTTTACTTCATCTTCTGATGAAACATCGGCCTTGATAATGGAAGCAGAGAGACCTTTTTCATGTATCAGGTCCACAAGTTCAGCTGCACTCTTTCCATTCTTATTATAGTTGACTATAACATGCGCATGGTTCTCTGCAGCAAGCAAAGCTATAGCTTTACCTATACCCCGGCTTGCTCCAGTGACCAGTACAACTTTACCATCAAGCATTTATCTCACATTTCATCTGTTAATAAAACAGGTAGGTGGAGCTGCTCTTATGTATTCTGTAGTTGTTTCTACCCTTTCTATATGTTTCAGGGCATTTTGTATAGTTTCTCTGGGCAAGCCTGTGTTCTTTTCGATCACGTCGAGAGATAACTTATGTTCCTTGCCATACAATAATTGGTCCATGATCTGAATAGGCATGCGCCAGTAGAAATCCTGATCTGATGTATAATGGCTCCATGTGTCAGCACTTGGCGGTCTCTTAATGATCTCCTCATTGACATTGAGGTATTTTGCCAGGGCATAGACCTGAGTCTTGTAGCAATCGGCCAGAGGCTCAATATCCACACCACCATCTCCATATTTTACGAACTGGCCAAGAGCAAGTTCTGTCTTATTGGTCGTTCCACAAACTATGTAGTTCTTTTTTTCCGCATACATATACTGAACGATCATCCTGGAGCGCTGCTTTACACCCTGTAATCCGATTATTTCCAGATAATCACTTGCTTTCAATCTGTGCTGTGCAACGGCCTCACCATCTTTGAAAAGTTTCAGATATGGGACGTTCACGGCTCCTGTGCTCAGGAAATCAGGCAACACCAGAGATGTTTCGTGAATGTTGGGATCATATTCAGGGCAGGTTCTCTTTATGACCTGTTCCTTCTTTTTATAGATATCCAGGGCTTCAAGTATGGGAGAGATGGGGACTTCTTCATAGGTCACTCCAAGACTTTCACAAATTTCTGCACCAAGGGTCTTGCTTGAAGGAGCTGATTCTTTCTCAGGAAGGAGCATACCAAACACATTCTCAGCTCCAAGCTCCTGTACACAAAGAGCAAGGATCACAGCTGAATCAATGCCACCTGAAACCCCTATAACAGCGCCTTTCTTCTTGAAACCAACGATCTTTTCCTTGATAAAGTGCCTGAGAGTCAGAGCAACTTCGTCAATATCCCTGTTAAGTTCATCCATTATCTGCATGGTATTTCTCTCCTTCTGTATCGAGCAATTAAATACTAAGAGACTGCTGACTATGAAAATGGAAACATCTGACCAATATGATTATCTCTTTAGAGGGGTCACCTTAACTTTCAATTCCTTGGAAACTTCATCTATCAATGGCTGTGAGAGTTCCTGATGAAGTTTTTCCAGTCCAACTTCTCTGGACATATCCCCATTCCTGACGATCCCTGCTATATCAAAAGCATATGGATGTATCCCATATTTTTCCAGGTGGTTATGACAGGCTAAAGAATTCAATTTACAGTTGGTTGAGTTACTGTCATTGAGTTTCGGGGGCTTCCATCCTACCCTGGTCACAGTTTCCAGCACCATATCCTCATTATAATCCCACATGCATAAAGGATGGATGATCATAGGAGGATTATCTTTGTCCATTTTTTCAATTACTGACTTTTTCATCATGAAACTTTCATCTTTGTCATCAATACCAATTTTCTCAAGCTGTTTTTCAAAAAGGTTTCTCGACAACTTGATGAAATTATAGTTTAACTTGATTATAGGATTAGGAGCCTGTCCGGCCGTGAAAGCAAATATTATGACCGGGGCATTTCTGGCAATGGCATATTCTATCAGCTTCTGCTTGATGATACTGATGCAGGTGTTGCAGATATCACTTGCTCTGTATTTAGCAAATTTAGGGAACGCATCTACAGAATCTGCAGCTTTTTTCCAAGTGCTGCATAGTTGCTGCTTATCCATTGTGAGTTCATAATAGTCTGATCCTGTGATCTCGCACATCTTCTTGGCATTTTCGATCGCGTTGTCAGATATGAAACCATTATTGAAAAGGACAGCCAAGACTTTCAGGAATGGATAATCCTTTTTGAGCTTATATAGCGTGTATGATGAATCTTTTCCTCCTGATAGTGCATAGATAACATCATATTCACCCCTGCCCTTGATCCGGTCAAAGATCTCTTCCATCTCTGCAAGGTACTTTTCCTTATCAGATTCAGTAAGAGGTTTAAATGTTTCACAGAAATGACAGAGGCCTGTGTCCTCATTGATAGTTATACCTGGCATCTCAGAATCCAGAATACATTTTTTACATACGATTTTTGACATTTTGGTATTCCTCTATGATCAATCGATTGCAGATCTTACCATTCTCAGTTAAGGGGAGATGGTCAATAAAGAGAATCTCCTTTGGGTATAAGTGTGCTGGAAGATTTTTACGGCAGAACTTGAACAAGGTATCAACATCTGTCTCTGGTTCAGGCACGACCATGAGACTTATCGCTGTCCCCATGAGGTCATGGGCTACTGGTACAACAAAGACCGCTGAGACCTTATTATTGTTCTCGATGGTTTTTTCGATTTCTCTCGGGTTCACCAGATGGTCGCCTATTTTGACGAGGTCATCCTTGCGTCCCATCAGTTTGAAGTACCCATTGGGCAGTTTCTGTGCAAGATCCCCGGTGTACATCCATCCGTCTATGATCTTCTTTTTAGTGGCAACTTCATCATCCAGATATCCCAGTAGTATATTATCACCTTTGGCAACCAGTTCAGCTGTGACATTTGGTCCAACTGGCTGTCCTTTAGAATCAAATACATCCAAAGTAACACCCGGAATTGGTTTACCTATCGTTTCAATGAACTCTTCTACATCTTCTTTTGGTACATAGGCAAGCCTTGCTGTAGCTTCGGTTTGGCCATACATCGGCAGTATCTCAATTCCAGGCACTAGTTCCTTTATATTTCTCACAATTTGCTTGGTCATTCCACCGCCTGCTGACGCAGCGGTCTTGACATTAGAGAACGCCTTTTTGAAACGGTCTGGATAGCGCAGCAGTATACGATACGTACTGGGCACTCCATAAAATACGGTCACGCCAGATTCTATCGAACTGAAGACCGAACCTATGAATTTCATGTTTCCCATTGCAATGCATCCGCCTGCCATCAAATGGGAGTTGATTATCGAATTTCCGAAAGCATGGTGAGGGGATATTACCATTGCTGCTTTATCATCAGGAGTGAGACCAAGTATCTCTATAATAGATGCTGCATTTGTTGTAAGATTCTTATCACTTAACATGACACCTTTAGGAGTACCGGTCGTACCAGAAGTATACAATACAAGTTTAAGTTCCGGGTGGTTTGATTCTATCGATATTTCCCGGCGTATGGATCTGACCGGCTTGTCGTCCGAAACGATTAGAACGGTCCCAAAACGCTCGAAAAAGCTGTCCCCGAATTTAGAATATTGTACCTCTGTAGTAATTATATTCCTGACATGAGAGTTATCGAGGATCTTTTCTAAACTGATCTTAGGCATTTCGATCGGCATAGGGATAGCAATATTATCCGACCTATACACTGCCATGAGCATTTTTATGTACTGGATCCCCATCTCTTCTAATATTGCAAACCTACAATGCCTGAATTCCCTCATTGATGAAGCAATATCACTAACGCTAGCTTCAAGCTTCTCATATGAGATAGAATTATTTCCCTCTTCCAAGGCAATGCGAGAAGGTGTTTTTCTGGCATGTGCTGTAAGATATGCATCTATTTTCATTATCTCACTTTGCAAGACTGGTTATCATATTAGTTAGTCCATGCAATGAATCCAGATTTTCCGGGATCAACATGTCTTCAGGGATTTCTACAGAATATTTTTCACTTATGTAATCCAATAGTTCAAGTAAACCGATCGAATCTATAATTCCATTCTGAGTGAGAGAATCAGCATCTCCCAACTCGGTGTTCTTGTCCATAAAAGAATTGTCTTTTAGGTAATTGACTATACTGGTTTTTATGTTTTCCATTAGCATACCTCAAATTTTTGTTTTGAAGATCAATGACCAATGTTAATCCATTTAAGAGTTTATTAACTATGCATTAGTATAAATATCTTCTGAACAAAATACCTCCCGACATATAGATGCCTTTTTCCTTCTAATACTATATATAATTATGTGTAAAAATATAGTTATTTTATGACAATTGTCGATTTGGCACTAAATTTATTTTTAAATAAATAAATTTTTCTTTGTGAATATAACTATAATTTCTTTTGTTAAAGTATATCATATAGTTCCAAAACTATTATATTTGCTGAAGTCAATTTTTATGTAGGGAGGAACTTAATTCTTTATAAAAAAAAACGTTGAGTTCAGAATCTATTTTTGTCAATGAATTAAAAAATAAGCTTTTGGGGGAAAACATATGGTAAGAATTAGACCCTTCATACCTAGTGACAATGATGCTTTGCTTGATATTGAAAAATTGAGCCCTCATGGCAATGACAAGGTAGCCATGGTGACAAATCTATCGCCAGATATTACCGCACGATATGAGCTTTATGATAACTGGAAGATAATGGTGGCAGAAGAACATGAACAAATAGCAGGTTATGTGGGCTGGACTGTTAAACATGGACCTCTGGGGCCTTATGTATATCTGACTGAAGTCATGGTAGATCCGGCCTTTCGTAGAAAAGGTATAGCTATCCAGTTGATCAGAGAGATGGAAAAGCATGCAGAAGATATCAAATCTTCATATATCTACTGTCACATCTACGGACCAAACGAACCCTACAGAAAACTTACAGAGAAGCTAGGCTATATAAGAGAGAAAGAGATCACAATTTGTGAGATCTCGACCACCAAGAAAGAGAAAGCCGAGAAAAAGTATTCAATTGACCATATTGACGGATCAGACCTGCCTGAAGCTGTTGGGCTTATCAACCAATACTATGCAGGAAGAACACATTTCATACCTTTCACACCTGAAAGTTTCAGGGATTACACAAACAGGATACTTGGATACGGACTTGAGAATTTTATTGTTGCTAAATATAATGGCACCATAGTGGCTTGTGGAGGTTTCTGGGATACGGCAGTACTTGTGGAGATGGCATATACACGGGAACCACTCCTATGGAAACTTATGGCAAACATGCAGAACATGCTGCGGCATTTTACACGCATACCCCTTGTTCCTAAAGAAGGAGAATATTTCAAGTTCCGTAACATCGTAAACCATGCATTCAAGCCTGGGCATCCAGATGCTATGGTAGAGATATTTGAACACTGCAGTTCCCTTATGTACGAAACAAAATGTGATTTCTTTGGCACATATATAGACCCGGTAGATCCACTGTTCGAACTGCTAAAAGTATTCAGGCCCCACCTCGAAACAGAGTACATATATGCAAAGCCGATTGCAGGAAAACTCCCGGATTTCAGTACTTTCTACGTGGACTGCAGGGATACGATCCTTTAACGGACGGGTTAACAATAAAAACTACTCCGTCCTTTTTCCTTGTAATGGAACGTGTGATAATACATGTGGACATGGACTACTTCTACGCTGCCATAGAAGAACGTGAAGATCCTTCCCTCAAAGATAAGGCTGTTGTGGTGTGCATGTATTCTAACCGAGGTGAAGAAGGAGGAGCGGTAAGCACATCCAATTATATTGCCAGAAAAGCCGGTATACGTTCAGCCATGCCCTGCAGGCAGGCTAAGTCCCTAAAACCCGATGCTGTTTTTCTTCCTGTACGCAAAGGGTTCTACGAAGAGGTTTCGGCCCGTGTCATGGACATACTTAGTTCTCATGCTGATAGTGAAGAAACCTTTGAGAAAATAAGTATTGATGAGGCGTTCCTGGAAATATCCCAGAACTGTGACAAAGACTTCGAAAAGGCACAGTATATTGGTATGCAGATAAAACATGATGTGCTGGAACATGAAAAACTGACATGTTCCGTGGGCATCGGCCCTAACAAGCTGATAGCTAAGATGGCATCATCTTTCCGAAAACCTGATGGTATGACAATAGTGAAGCCTGAAGACGTGAGAGATTTCTTAAGTCCCATGCCCGTAAAAAAACTCTGGGGCATTGGGAAGGTGACTGAAGAGAAACTCCAAAAAAAGGGAATTGAAACCATCGGTCAGCTTGCAGCTTATGATACCCAGGAACTCATCGCAGAGTTTGGTAAGAACCGGGGTACATGGCTCAAAAAAGCTGCATCTGGCATCGATGAATCACCTGTCACCGAGAGGACTGCCACGGACCAGATAGGCAGAATGGCCTCCCTGAAAGAGAACACCAGAGATGATGATATGGTATTCGCCCTTCTGGACGAGCTGGTGGATGATGTTATCAAAAAAGCCGTTTCAAGAAAAGTGAGTTTCAGATCCGTTACTATAACTGTTATCTTCTCAAACTTCAGAATGGCAACTAAAAGCCGCACTCTCAACCATGCGGTCTCTGACAAAGGTATCCTGCATGAGACTGCAAGAGAGATAATGTTGCAATTCCTTCGTGAAGGCAGCATGGACTTTCGGCGGATAGGTGTGAGAGTGGGTAACCTGCAGCAAAATATTGGACAAAAAAGCTTGTTCGAGTATTTCTGAAAGGTGGAACAATGGTCACTTTATTAAGGGAAAAAGAGAACAGGCCAGAAGGCCCTGAATGGAAAAAATGGTTATATAATGTGATCTTTGAAGCTGATACAAAAGCTGGAAAAAATTTTGATGTTCTGCTTATTGTCAGTATAGTCCTGAGTGTCATTGTGGTGATGCTGGATAGTATCAGTTCCCTGAGGGATACATACGGCACTGTACTGCACGGACTGGAGTGGTCCTTTACCATTCTTTTTACCATTGAGTACCTGTTACGTCTTACGTGTGTCAGGAGTAAAAGAACCTATGCGACCAGCCTCTTCGGAATAGTGGACTTGATTGCCATAATTCCCACATATATAAGCCTCATCATGCCTGGAAGCCAGTTCCTGCTTGTCGTCAGAGTGCTGCGTGTGTTAAGAATATTCAGGGTACTGAAACTGGTGCAGTATATCAGTGAAACAGAACTGCTACTGAGAGCATTGCGTGCAAGCAGCCGAAAGATAATCATATTCATGTTCACGGTGTTGACAATGGTAATTGTAATGGGATCGCTCATGTACCTCATAGAAGGCGAAAAGAATGGCTTTACCAGCATTCCCAGTAGCATATACTGGGCCATAGTGACCATTACCACAGTGGGATTCGGGGATATTGTACCTCAAACATCACTGGGCAGGGCGCTCGCTGCCTTTGTCATGATACTGGGTTACAGCATCATAGCTGTACCTACCGGGATAGTGACCAGTGAAATGTCCCTGGTTTCCATGGAAGAGAGAAAAAAGAGGCGTAAAAAGCTCATATGCTCAAAGTGTGGCCAGGACGACCATGATGAAGATGCATGTTTTTGCAAATATTGCGGAGAGAGGATCCAGTAAACAATTACTTACCTTCATCTGCCATATCGATAGTTTTTTCAAATCCCAGTCTCAGACTATTAAGGGCTGGAGCATAAGCTTGACAAGTTAGGATTCCAGGGAGAAGAACAATGGAATCAGATAGGATATCCTGTCATACATCAGTAAGGAAAGTATACGAAAGAATAAAAGAAGATGGAATGGCCATGCGCACTATGTTATTACGCAATGTCATGGGAGCTTCCACTTACCATTACCAATGCGATTTCGCGAAAGCGGATTTCCGAAGCCAGTACGGACAACATAGCAGGATAGTGGAGACACTGACGCCCTAAGGCTTGTCAAACTATTGACCCAGGACTGCAAGAACGTCACCTGAGGATCAATAGATGTGGAAACAGATGCTAAAAAAGCCGTATATTCCATGATGGAACATATAGAGAGCAACAGAAAAAAATTGGCATATGATATAGGATTACTAAAAAGAGGAATAGGATAAAGGGGGGCGGAGCACATGGAAGATGATAAGATGCAAATGCATGAGCGTATGCGCCATAATGCTGGACAAATGTTAATGGAAGAACACCCATCACATATGGAAGAACATGAACATATGGAACATGGAGATCAAAACCAGCAGAATAAGTATGGTTCAAAGGACATGCGCACAGGACACACTGACCACCATGCAATGATGGTCAAGGATTTCAGGAAAAGGTTCTTTGTTTCTGTCATTATCACCATCCCTGTGCTCTTACTGTCTCCAGTTATCCAGGAGTTCCTGTTTGCAGTTTTTGGGATAACAGTGCCCTCCTTTAGAGGTGATATTTATATACTGTTCCTGCTTTCCACAGTTATATTCTTCTACGGTGGCCGCCCTTTCCTTGTGGGTATCAGGCAAGAACTGATTTCGCATGCTCCCGGTATGATGACCCTGATAGCTGTTGCTATAACAGTAGCATAGATTTATAGTAGTCTGGTGGTTTTTGGCCTGTTGGGGATGATCTTATTC
>NZ_JBFXHJ010000017.1:0-23644 GCF_050177135.1 Methanomethylovorans sp. | reverse complement strand
CCTTAGCGAGTGCTTCCAGTTCTCCACGTTCGGCTTTGTAATATTCCTTTGCCGCTTTTAGATCCTGATTTTCAGTTCGGAGCTTCTGGTATTCGGGACTACTTGTGACATCAAGTTCCTTTTGTATGGTGAGATAAGGAACGAAAGTCGCATACAGTAGCTTTAGTTTGTCCGCTTCTGCTCTGTAATAGGCACCTTTAGTACCATCGAGAGTATGCCCCATGAAAAATTCAACTCTCTCGCTATCGAATCCCGCATTTTTCAGTGTCGTGTTAAAAAATTTGCGCATATTATGGGACCGAATCAGGTTCCATACACCCCTTGCAGTGGACTTTTGCGCACGTTCTGATAGCACACGATATGCCTTAAGCAGTCCCTTTGTATCGAGCTTCCTCAATTCTTCATCCATGCTTGCAAGATATTCATCTACCACGGACCTTTTAATAAACAGGTAGCCCTTATTGTCACTGATTTTCTGTTTATCCAGTTGCATCTGCCTGTATCTATCATTGGTATTCGCCTTACGATTCCGATATTTCAGGTATTCGTGAACGGCCCTTGACGCTTCAGGGCTGATAAAGGTAACAAAGTCCGTGGATGACTTCTCACGCCTGATGAAAAATGTTGTAATCTCACTTTCAGCATCATAGCCTTTATTGAATTGCTCAACTGTAAGATTTACAATATCGGCAGCACCTAAACCTGAACTGCATCCACAAAGGATGATGGCCTTATCCCGCAAATCACACGCCTTCAATGCCTGCCGGATGTCCTCTTTTGAGGGAATATCAAGATGCTCTGCCTTTGGGATTGCCTTCTCTTCCCTTCCCACGTTCGGGATCTCATGATCAAATGCCTTGTAAAATGACCGGACGCCTGAAAAATGATTTCTTCTTGTATTCACTGCCAAGCCACGCCGTTTTAACTCCTGCCTAAATCCAATCAATCGTTTTTTCATCATTCTGTCCCTTGCAAGGACGCCTGCCGTAACTTCTTTATCAGCTTCGGCAAGCAGTTCATCTGGATTAAGGCCCGTAAAATCGACATACTCCTGCAATCCAGTAAGGTAATTACGCCGTGTATTCGGCTTTGGGTCAATGACTTCTAACCACGTTTTTACCGTTTCGTATTTATCCAATGTTTCCCATTTCATGCTTAACAACTCACTGTACGCATCGGATTATGTAGAAATATCCGATTCGTAATATATAAATTAGGAGGGATGATGTATTACCGTAGTTGGCGTGACCATGGTAAATGTGCTGCCTGGAAAAGAGAGGGCAGCTTATACAGAATTGCAAAATATTGAAGGCATCAAGGACATTTATCATGTTTTCGGAGAATACGACTTTGTCGTAATTGTGGATGTCGAAGACCTCAGCAGATTGAACAATATAGTCGATGACATAAGAGAAAACGAGTTTGTTACGGCTACACAGACCATAGTTGGCGCCGAACTGAAATAAGGAAGGCACAGCATATTTATATAGCGTGTTTTTTATATAAGAAGTAGCTTTAGCTGACATGCTTAACTAAGGATGATAGTACATGGAAATCCCAATTGCAGAAGAACTTGCAAAAAATCAGAAATCAATAAGTGTAGCTGAATTCTTCGAAAAGAACAGGCAGATACTTGGATTTGACTCAGCCCCCCGCAGTCTTATCACAACCATAAAAGAAGCTGTGGATAACTCCCTGGACGCCTGTGAGGAGGCTGAGATCCTTCCAGACATTCTCGTACAAGTGGAAAGGTCGGACAAAGACAGTTTAGTGATCATTGTTGAGGACAACGGACCTGGAATAGTAAAGGAGCAAATACCTAAGGTTTTTGCAAAGCTGCTTTATGGATCGAGGTTCCATGCTCTGAAACAAAGCAGAGGACAGCAGGGTATAGGCATATCCGCATCTGTGCTATATTCTCAATTGACCTCAGGCCATCCCACAAGGATCATCTCAAAGATCGGGCAGGGAAAACCTGCGCACTACTATGAGCTAATGATCAACACAAGTACCAATGAACCTGAGATACTGAAGGAAGAAGTACTTGACTGGGATCGGCATCATGGCACACGCATCGAGCTGGAGATGGAAGCCTCTTATGTTAAGGGGAGAAGACAGTCGGTGACCGAGTATCTACGGTCAACGGCCATTGTAAATCCTCACGCACGTATAAAGCTAATAGAACCTGACAAAAATGACATCCTGTTCGAAAGGGCAACCGACAAGATACCGGAGGCTGCAAAGGAAATTCTGCCTCACCCACATGGGATAGAACTGGGAACACTCATGAAGATGCTCAGGTATACTGAAAGGCAAAAACTGACACCTTTCCTGCGCTATTCCTTTTCAAAGATAGGCCACCTTACGGCAGAAGAGATCTGCAAGGCTTCCGGTCTTGACGGAGAAATGGACCCCCATGAGATCAACAGGGACCAGGCAAAGAAACTGCTTGACGCCTTCGGCAAGGTGAAGATCATGGCCCCTCCCACCGACTGTCTTTCCCCTATAGGAGATAACCTGATCTACAAAGGCTTGGAAAAGGAGTTCAATGTAGACTTTATTGCAACTACCAGCAGGACACCGTCGGTCTATTCCGGAAATCCTTTCCTTGTGGAAGTAGGAATGGCCTACGGAGGCGATCTGCAGAAAGAAGACCGTGTGGATATCCTGCGCTTTGCCAACAGGGTGCCCTTGTTATACCAGCAAGGCGGATGCGTGACCACGCATGCCATAGAATCCATAAAATGGAAACAGTACGGTCTTAATCAGCCAGGAGGAGGACTGCCCACCGGACCTGTCGCTATACTGGTCCATGTAGCATCAACAAATGTGCCGTTCACCTCTGAGTCAAAAGATGCTATAGCCGATATTCCTGAAATAAAAGCTGAGATCGAGCTGGCAATAAAGGAAGTCGGTCGTAAGCTTAACATGTATATGAACCGGCAGGAAAACCTGAAAAAGCGCAGAGAGAAAGAGATAATAATTACCAAAGTACTTCCCAAGATGGCAAAGAAGCTTGCAGAAACATTGGACAAAGATGTGCCGGACATCAATCCTGTTGTTGCGAGGATCATGGGTAACTTGCTTGTGAGCAGAAAGATAAGCCGCAATGCCGATGATAGCGCAAGGGTCTCCATAATGCTCAAGAATTTCTCAGGTAAGACCTTAGAGTGTACGGTACACGAAATGGTTCCCTTCAAAATAAGAGAAACGACACCGGAACCCAAGGTAATATCCATGGGCAATGATTTTGATTACGTATGGAAGATATCAGTTTCCACTGGCTCCTCAAAGGCCATAAGCTATTTAGTGGATACGCTATCCGATGCAGAAGCTGCAAAGTTCCCTGAATTGATCGTGGAAGGACTTGACGAAGAACTCGTAACCGGTGCAAAAGCTATCATGGGGCTGGTTTGAATGGCCAGGGAAATATCACAACAGAAAAAAGAACACGATGAACTTGCTAGCAGCCGCCTTTATGGACTGACAGATACAATTTATAAGCAGTTCATGGATGGAGAAGTGCCGTCTGTGAGCCTGCCAACCAGGACCAAGAACAATATCGAGTACAATGATGACTCAGAGGTCTGGGTATATGGTGACCGGGAAAGCGAACGCAGTGCAAAGACTGTAAAGGGAGCTTTCCAGCTGCTTAAATCAGTGCACACTGTCGACTTTCTGATAAAGAACCACATTGCTCAGAACCGTGGCTCCACATTAAGGGAATTGTATTATATCTCCGAGAACTGGGATATCGCCAAGTTCCGGGAACAGCCTGAAAGTGACAGGCTCATAGAGGACCTGGAGATCATTACAGGATTGCAGAGAGAATATTTCCACATGCGGCCCGAAGAGGATGGGGCTACGATGTTCGGCCCTATAAGGATACGGGAGGAGACAAAGAGAGGAGATAGAACGATCCATTGTCAGGAAGACATCGGAGAAAGTGGTTATCAGATACCGTTCAATGTGGAGAACATAGAGTTCCTTGACCATGATGCTGATTTCATAATAGCCATCGAGACTGGTGGTATGTACGCCAGGCTTATTGAGAACGGGTTCGATGAAAAATACAACGCTATACTTGTGCATCTCAAAGGCCAGCCTGCAAGGTCCACCAGACGCATCATAAAACGTATGAGCGAAGAATTATCCCTGCCTGTGGTGGTGTTCACTGATGGTGATCCCTGGTCATACCGCATTTTCGCGTCCGTGGCATACGGAGCTATCAAAAGTGCACATCTTTCAGAACACATGGCAACACCAGGAGCAATGTTCGTAGGAGTTCAGCCCTCAGATATTGTGGAATATGAACTATCCACCGATAAACTGACAGAAAAAGATGTAGGTGCCCTTAGAAGTGAACTCAGCGACCCGCGTTTTGCTACAGACTACTGGAGAGAACAGATCAACCTGCAGCTTGAGATCAATAAGAAGGCCGAACAGCAGGCTTTTGCCGGCAAGGGCCTGGATTTCGTGACCGACAGATATCTGCCTGAGAGACTTACGGAACTTAAGGTCATTTAAATAAAATATAGCACCTGATATAAGGAACATGCTACAATGAACGATACGGTGTCTCTTTATCTGAACAATTTACTAAGTACTCCTGAAGGGTCACTTGAGTCTCGCCTTGCTATAGCCTCGTTCATATTTATTTCATCGATTGTCATTGCTGCAGTTGTTGACTTTATTTTCAAGAACGTTTTCATGCACTATGCCTCAAAGACAAAGTTCGAGTTCGATGACCTCATTATAGCTGCATTGAGGAAACCGTTGTATTTGACAGTGATCATTTCAGGAACTATATTCTCTTTGCATTACACTTACTTTACAAAGAACTATGAATCCATAGTAGATTCCATAAGCCTCACTTTACTGTTCGTAGTATGGATCATTGCTTTAATAAAAATAAACAAGATCCTCTTTGAAAAGGCATTTCCGCATATTACACGCAGAACCGAGACCCAGATAGACGATGAGTTATTACCTTTATTCAAAGGAATTGTAAATGTAGTACTTGTATTCATTGGAATTTTAGCTATACTTAATCTGATATGGGGCATCAACGTTACACCCTTGTTCGCATCGGCTGGTATAGCCGGACTTGCCGTGGCGTTTGCAGCGCAGGATTCCATTGCACAGCTTTTCGGTGGCATTTCCATATACTTTGATCAGCCTTTCAAAAGAGGAGACAGAATAGAACTGGAAAGCGGAGAAGTGGGAATTGTACATGAAGTCGGTATAAGGACTACAAGGATAATGAACCTGTACAACAATATGATAATAATACCCAACAGCATAATCGCCAACAGTAAAGTGATTAATTATACTTCACCGCAGTCCATAATGATGGTAAAGATGACTATGGGTGTTGCCTATGGATCCGATGTGGAGAAGGTAAGAAAAGTCCTGCATGCAATAATTCGGGATATAGACCTGGTCCTTGATGACCCCGCTGCTGCGGTGCGTTTAGAGAATTACGGAGATTCAAGCCTTAATTTTGCACTTTATATGTGGATAAAAAGCCCCTCTGACAAAATGAAACTGATAGACATTGTCAATAGCCGGATCGCAGAAGAGTTTGAGAAGGAGGGCATAGAAATACCCTTCCCGACACGTACTCTTTACATAAAGGATAAGCAGGAAAGCATTCCAAATTAAAAAAGGGAACTTTTTGCCCTGTCGAAAAACGCATAAACAATCTCAACGTGGGCAGATGCAACCATAGAGTACTCAGTGGTTAGAACATAATGTGCATTTTTCTACAGAGCCGATTTAAAGACTAAATTGGAAGCATACCCTTCCCTTAGTAGTTAACAGTATTTATATCAGATAAGTACAGAACATCGTGACATAATTTATTTATTAGGTTTTTATCATGGCTCACAACCAGAACCCCTATATTCAGCTCCTCAACCATATTCAAGATACTTTCCCATATCTGAGCTTGAGTAATAGCATCAACCATAGTAGTTATCTCATCAGCGATTAAAAATTTAGTTTTTGGACTCAAAGCCCTGGCAAGAGCGAATCTTTGGAGCTCGCCTCCGGAAAGCTCATTCGGCCATCTGTTAAGCCAGTTCTTCTTTATTCCGAAAGAATCTAAAATCTCCTGTGAAACAACATGTCCCTCATTTAAGATAGCTTTCATTTTCCATTTTGGGTTTACAGCTTTTTCAGGGTGTTGGAAGATGAGCTGGACAGGATTATATATGCCTGATGGGATCTTATTCCCATCAAGACTTACAGTTCCACTATAGTTAGTTTCATAACCGGATAGTATTTTACACAGGGTGGATTTGCCGCTTCCACTATCACCTATTAGCCCTAACACCTCCCCACTGTATAAAGATAGGTCTACATTCTTTAATATAAAATGATCCTTTTTGTATCCAAAACTCAGATTTTCACCCTTAAGATGCATTGTTGCACCTCACAGATCCTTCATTTATCTTTTTCAATTGAGGAGTGCCTTTTGAACAAAGTTCATTTCTTCTGTAACACCTTTCATAGAAGAAACACCCGTCAATTACCTCATCCTGCATTGGTTGATGGCCTTTTATTGCCTGGAATTTGTTTTGGGGGAGGGCATTCCAGAGAGCCCTTGTATATGGGTGCCTTAAATTCTCCCCGTCATTTTTAAAGTCTTCAATATTAGCTTCCTCTAGGATCGTACCGGCATAGAATATCGCGATTTTATCCGATATCTTTAATGCCGCTTCTATATCATGAGTAATAAGTATCACTGCACATCCTTTATTTGCCATGTCTCTGAAGTGACTCATTGTTTCATTCAGATTTTTTTCATCCAGTCCTGGTGTCGGCTCGTCTGCAATTATGAGCTTTGACGAATTCATTAAGGCAGTAGAGACCAAGACTCTTCTGGCCATGCCTCCTGATAATTCATGGGGGAACATTCTGTCAACATCTGGTTCTAGATCGTATTTCCGGAAAATCTTCCTCTGAAGCTTCTTCATTGACTCTTCATCTTTCTTTTCAACACTTCCGATCGCCTGGTCGGAGACCCTCATCAAAGGGTCAAGATAAGTTACAGATTGAGGAATAAGAGCTATTTCTTTACCCCTTAATTCCTTTTTTCTCTCATGGGTCAGTTCCTGGCCTTTATATTCCATTTTGCCCAAAAGTTTTGCGTTTGATGGCAAAATCCCTAATATAGCATGTGCCAGAAGACTTTTACCAGACCCGCTTGAGCCTACAACAGCTAAGATCTCTCCACTGTATGCTTCCAAACTCAAATTGGAGATCACTTTTAGTTCAGTCTGCCTAAGTCCAGAGACATATTGAGAGAAAGAAAGTGAAATATCTTTGATCTTTAATAGAGCTTCACACTTCTCCTTTTTTTCAATATTTATTTCAGCATTATTTATCATACTTTATCCCTTTCAATTTAATATCTGTACCCTCTGATAATTAGGAAATAATCTCTACAAATGTGTCTCATAAGTTAATCTATTCTTGAGCCTTTTTCGGATTCATCAGCTTGTCCAGATTTTCTCCGATCATATCAAATGAAAGAACTACAATTAATAGTGATAATCCCGGGAAGAATGCAAGCCACCAGTGTCCTGCAGATAAGTACCTCATAGACTCTGATAAAATTATACCGATCGCTGGCTCGTGGGGTGAAAGTCCAAATCCCAGGAAAGTGACCGATGCTTCATGTAAGATAGCATGTGGAAACATTAGGATCGTGCCTAATATGAACTGAGGGATCAAATGAGGAAGAAAATGCTTCACAGCTATCCACCACTTAGATTTGCCCAAATTTCTTGAGATCTGGATATATTCCTGGGTTTTTAACTGTTTGATCTCTGCTCTTACAACTCTTGTCAGGCTTGTCCAGTGACTAAATGCAACTCCTATAATAACACCTGTTGCCCCTCCACCTAATCCTATAGAAATAAGGATTATTAAAAGAAGATGCGGTATTGAAAGGAACAGGTCTACCAGCCAGGATACAAAGGAATCCTCTATTTTTCCCAGGCTTGAAAGTAAGCCTAATATCACACTCAATAGAGTACTGATCGTGGATGCAATAGCTCCGATCAATATACTTAAACCCAGCCCTACAAGAGTTCTTTTCAACATGTCTCTTCCCATCCAGTCGGTCCCAAACGGATGATCAAGAGAAGGAGCAAGGTTCTTGGACCCGAAGTCAGTAGATAATGAATCACCTTCTATAAAGATACTGCATGTTACGATCGTAAGCAATAACAGTGACATGAAGCTTATTAATAGAAGTGTCTTCTGCCTTAGATTCAGTCCTCTGAACAATCCTTTGTTGACCGTTACAGCAGTACTCATGTTGTTGTCTCCTGCTGTTTTATCCTGGGGTCAATGAACTCATATATAATATCAGCGATCAGGTTCCCCAAAAAGACGAACAAAGTGCTGATAATAACAATTCCTAACAGCAGAGGCACATCAGATCTTAAGCCTGCTGCTACTGTAGCCTGTCCAATTCCAGGATAAGAGAAAACCTGCTCTACCAGAACTGCTCCTCCAAACAGTTCGCTGAATCCTAAAAACTGCAGTGTGATAGCAGGAAGTGCCACATTCCTGACCCCATGCCTTAGTACCAGATCTAATCCTTTTTCTCCTCTTGCTTTTGCAAATAACACATAATCACTTGACAGGACTTCGATCAATTTTTCACGGGTGAACATCGCAATTTGAGCAACACCTAGCACACTCAAAGTTAGCGTAGGGAGGATCAAATGTTGCACGCGATCAAACAAGGTCACATCTGCACTTGTAAGACCTATAGGTACACTTAAACCTACAGGGAACCAGCCCAAATGCACTGAAAATACAAGTAACAGAATCAATGCCAGCCAGAATGTTGGAGTGGCAATTAGCACATAACAGTAAGTTTTTATTGCTCTATCTATCCAGGTTCCACTTTTCATTCCTGCTATTATCCCTAAAATGAAACCCACGATCCCTGACAATAACCAGGAAGAAGCCATTAAAAGTAGAGATGCTGTGAACCGTTCTTTAATTACATACGCAACAGGCATTCTATAGATCAATGATATCCCAAGGTCCCCTTTGAGAATATTTCCTGCCCAATTTAAGAATTTTTCATGCGAAGGAGTATTAACTCCCCAATATTCCTCCAATATTGCCCTTTGTTCCGGTTGAATGCTCATTTCCCCTACATAAGCTCTGACAGGGTCTATTGGAGACTGTTCAACAAGCCAGAAGCTGGCAATGCAAACAACTACTAAAAGGATGAGTAACCTAAGGGTCTTTTTTCCAATAAAGATACCGAATTTTTTGTGGTTCATTTTTCTTACCCTTCCATTACATTTCAGACCATACTTCCTAAAAATGTCTGTTAGATATATTTTCTAAAAAAGAGGGCAACTGAGGACTTGTAGCCCTCAGCTCCATAAACCTTTTTAGAGGTCTATTTTAAGAACAGACATGCTTGCTACCTGACTTCACGTGCGCTTCCATTCAAGGATATTTCCAAAGATATCAGCACCGTGAGGCTGGATCTTTGGAGTTCCCATGTCTATACCCTCATCTACAATGTACACATAATTGAGCGTTGCCATCCACATCCATGTAGCATCGCCTTTTGGAGAAAATCCTGTTTCTCCATCCCAGGCAGCCAGCTGCCAGTTCTCATTGGCAGTGTCCTGATCAGAACTGGTGATGGCTTTTCTCAAATAGGCATCCACAACAGAGTTGTTGTACATAATTATGTTATTGTAGCTTGAAGGGTTGTAGCTCTTACTGTAGTATTTTAGGTACAGGTCGGTGGGGTCAAGTGAGCCGTATCCAAATAAGATGGGTGTTGAATGGGCCAGGGTATCGATCTTATCCCAGCTTGTGCCCTCTATTTTTACGTTTATACCGATCTTTTTTGCTTCTTCTGCTATAGAAACGGCCAATGCCTGTCTTTCCAGTGCAGTTGCCGAGTATAACAAAGTAAATTCAGCTTTTTGTCCGTTTTTCTCAACGATACCATCGCCGTCAGTATCTGTCCATCCGGCATCACTTAGGATCTTCTTTGCCTCATCGATATTTCCATCTTCAAAAATAGCTTCCTTGTTTCCCCACGGTAATTTATCTACACCAGTGAATTCCTCTTGGCCCTGTCCGTTCAATGCTCCATCGACCAAAGCCTGCCTGTCTATTCCTATGTTCAATGCTTTTCTTATTGCAACATCAGAGGTTACGTTGTTTCCAATCGTACATCCATTCTGAGTTTTTTTACCTGTATTGGGCTGCATTGGGAAACTTATTCCGCGAGCATCGATGGAATCCAGGGATACTACCTTCATACCGTTCACCTTTTGATTGACATAAGAAGATGGAATTTCAGCCAGATCGATCTTTCCTGCCTTAGCAGCTGCAAAAGCAGTATCTGCTTCCATGTATACTATGGTGAGCTTTTTGAAGTATGGCTGTTGACCATAATAATCCGGATTTGCTTCGAGAATTACTTGCTGTCCTTTGTCCCACTGTACAAATTTGTACGGGCCAGATCCTATGGGATCCTGACCGTAATTTTCACTATAGGCATGTTCTGGGACTATTCCGATCACTGAGAGTTTGTGAATGAATGTAGCTTGGTTATCATTTAGTTTAAATTCAACTGTCCTATCGTCAATGGCTGTAGCTTTTTCCAGCATGGAAAGGTCCACTTCACCAGCTGCATCTGCTGCTGTGTTAAACGTGAACGCTACATCCTTGGCTGTTAGTGGCACCCCATCGTGAAATTTAACGTCGTTCCTTATTTTGACAGTCCACGTTGATCCGTCCTCACTAACTGTGTAATCTGTAGCAAGATCGTTGATCAAATTTGCATTACTATCTTTTTTAAAGAGAGTACTCTGTATCAAAGGTTCGTGGTTGTAACCCCACCCGGTGATAGGGTTAAAGCCCGTAGCAGGCTCTCCACCATGAGTTCCTACCGCTGCAATCAGTTCAGCTATACCTGTTTCTCCTGTACTTGCTTCCCCTGTACTGTTGTCAGTGCATCCGGAGATCGCAACTACACCAATTATTAGTATCCCCATCAATAAAAAACTCAATGATCTTTTCATCATATCGCTCCTATATTAATTTCCACCTTCTGCTTGTTTTCGTAATACACTCTATAAGTAGTGTAGAATAACTACAACTTACTAGTATTGTGTTACAAAAAATTATAAATTTAGTATTTACATGCTTTAAATAAGTAAATGCTTTACATTAATTGCATTATTTAATACTTTTGGTTTAATTAGTATTACCAGACCAGGCCATCCAGTTACCTCAAAAATGTTCATATTCTAGTAAGACAACGTTTTGTGAAAAGAAGCTCCCGAAGGAAAAAAGTATCTTCTTATATGTCACTTATTAAGAAATATCAGACATAGGAAAGACTAGAAAATATAATAAAGAATTTCGAAAAACCCGTTATTCTGAAATTGTCTTGTATAACGATATAAATAATCGATCAAAAAAGAGGATTATTGAAATCCTCAATAAATTATATGTTTATCATGTTAACAAGTACCATCATCATTTAAAGAAAGATGTACACCTCAATTAAAGGATTTCTGGAGAACAAAATAATTTCTTCTTCCATCATTGTTTCACACATTCGGTGATCCATTTTGCATATTTTTTTTCTCCATCAATGGGCCACCATACAAGTGCAGGAAGTTCATAACTATGCATAGAGTTGATAGTCTTTTTTACTTTTTCCAGCATTTCGGAAGTTGTCTTGATGGAGAGCTCGACCTCTCCTTCTTCTTCAACATTCCCTTTCCATTTATAGACAGAAGTTATAGGATGCATGTTGACACATGCAGCAAACCCTTTTTCAACGAGGGCATTAGCGATACTTTTAGCTTCCTCCATGTTCGCTGTGGTAGTATGTACGACAATTATCACCTTATACACATCTCCAGGTATTAGTTTAATCCAAGAGAATCGACCAATTCAGAGATCCCTGTGCCTTCCTTTGCATTCATTTCAAGTATAATAGCCTTTGAATTCAGATCTTTGAACATAGTCTTTAATCGCGAAGTACGCTCGTTATCTGCCATATCCACTTTGTTCAGACAGATGATATCCGTTTCTTCGACCTGGATCCTTGCATATCTCAACAACATTGGGATCTCCAGGGGGAACTCTTTAGCATCGACCATAGTGATCATAGGAGCTATTTGCATGCTTTCCATCATCATTCGCTGCAGATCGGCCTTTATCCTGACAGGCAGCACGGTTTCCTCTGCCTCGATGAACACCAGGTCCGGCCTGAACTCTTCTTGCAAAGCCTGTATGTTGTTGATGATGTCCGCATCAAGGGAACATGGAATACACACACTTTCGATGTCTTTCTTTTTAATTCCCATTTCATGCAGGGTGCCTTCATCATAATCCACATCACCTGTTTCCTGTACAATGACACCAATCCTTTGTCCGGCATCGCTGAATCTCTTTGACAGCTTTAAGATCATTGTTGTCTTGCCGCTGCCAGCAAGTCCTCCAACAATTATCACTTTCACAATTCAACCCCCTATATAGAAGATACGTTTCCTATCTGTCCTCAGGTTATTAATTTCTTGCTGTGAACTTAATGTCGGTTTGCTCTGGGGGATTATTTTTAAAACTATGATGGACATATTGCTTTATGGATGACACTGGCTTCTGAAAATCCCCGGAAAGATGGGAAGGAGCTTTTTCCACTGTATACTGTTACATTCATCGGGACCCTGGGGTTTGGGATCATCCTGACTTTTCTTGTATTCCTGGTTACAGATTACGGGGGAAATGCACTGATCTATGGCCTGCTAGGCTCCACTTACCCTGCATTTCAACTGATAGGAGCTCCTATCCTGGGAAGGTGGTCTGACCTTTACGGGAGAAGGAAGATACTGCTTTTAAGCCAGATCGGCACCCTCATTGCATGGACCATTTTCCTAATTGCCCTATTCCTTCCAGTGATCACTTTCAAAAAAGTGGAATCTGATATTCTCGGAGCCTTCACCATCACACTCCCTTTACTGGCACTTTTCTTTGCCAGGGCGCTTGATGGTATTACAGGGGGAAACGTATCGGTTGCGAACGCATATCTTGCAGACCTGACGAGCGAAGAGGAGAGAAACAAGAACTATGGCAGGATGTCGGTGGCCTCTAACCTTGGATACGTTTGCGGTCCTGCTCTTGCAGGGATTCTGGGAGCAACGGTCTACGGAGAACTGATCCCTGTTTCTGCAGCCCTGTTGATCTCAGTTGCCGGTACTTTAATGATCATCTTGTTCCTTCCTGAATCACATAACTGCACCATTGAGGAGTATCCGAAGACTAAAAGCATCAGCAAGCTACTGGGACAGGAACACAAGGAGTGCTATCAGGCGGAAGGCGGAAAAAAAATAACATTCAGTGAAGTTTTCAAGCTCGAATATATCCCATTTATGATGGTCCTTTATTTTCTCATCTTTCTGGGCTTCAATATATATTATACAGCCTTTCCCGTCTTTGCCGCCACTGCTCTGGAATGGAGCCCTGCTGAGTTAGGCATTTATTTTTCTGTGCTCAGTGCTATGATGGCATTCGTTCAGGGACCAGTTCTTGGGAAACTCACCACCCGCTATGCTGAATCAGTGCTGATAGTAGCCGGAGGGTTCATCCTGGGACTGCAGTTCATCCTGATAGTTCCCGGAAATATATTCCTTCTATATCTGGCGGCTGTCTTTTTCGCACTCGGTAACGGGATAATGTGGCCCTGTGTCCTGTCCATGCTCTCCAAGCTGGCAGGAAAGACCTACCAGGGCTCTGTACAGGGATTTGCTATGAGCGCCAGTAGTTTGGCAAGCATAATCGGACTTCTTGCAGGAGGAGTGTTGTACACCCAGCTGAAAGCAATGTCATTTCTGGTTGCAGCTGTTATCATATACATTGTCGTATTCCTTTCCCTCAGGCTCATAAAGATTGAAAAAAGCAGACAGAAACAAGAGTTCAGCTGAAGGGCCGCTTTGTGAAGCATTAGAGATGTAACATTGTACCATGCAGTTACTTTTTTCTCTGCTCAGTATATCCAAAACCTCTGTGTCAGGAACATCATACCAATTTTCATAGACCTGTGCAACGGCCATGAAATTTCGAGGCGTTTCCAGGACTGCGAGCTCATCTGCGATCAGCGCCATCCCGTCAGCAACCCTCCTTCCGGCAACCGGGACTGCAACAACTATCTTTCCTGTTTCCCTTTTTCTACAAAGCATTATTGCAGCCCTCATGGTAGAGCCCATTGCAAGACCATCATCGACCAGTATGACGGTCCTTCCAGCCATCTCCGGCAAGGCCTTGCCTTTTCTTAATACCGCGATCCTTCTGTTTATCTCATTGATCTGTTCCTGCTTGATATGATCTATCTGTTCTCCGGAAAGCCACAAAGCTGCATCATTGAAAATAAAAGTGCTCCCATCCTCTGCTATGGCGCCAAAACCTGCTTCAGGATCGTCAGGAAAAGGCAGTTTTCTTGAGATCAATATTGAAAAATCTGCATTCAAATACTCAGCTACCTGATACCCTACCTCTACTCCACCCCTTGGAATAGCCAGAACCAGGACATTATGGTCCTTGTATTTCTTTATTGCCACTGCAAGCTTTTTCCCGGCATCTGTTCTGTTTTTGAACATGGCTTTCCCTTAAAATATTTTTTAAAATGGGTCGCTGTGCAAATATGAAGACGCAACCCCTTAAAGTACCTGTGCCAAATAAAAATGCCTAACAGCAAAAAACAGTACTCTATTCTCCCCTTTTGAATTTTCCAAATGGTATTTTGTAAAATAAGCATAAATAGATTTGTAGTAACTGAATGTACCGATCACTTCAATTGATCCACATGAAAAGGGAGATCAGAAGAGCATTTTTATCCAATGTCCTTCTGCATCCAGACAATATCGAAGAATATGTCTTTCTTTCTGGCGACTTTCCTGAATCTGCCGCATTCAATGAAACCATTCTTTTGATGGAAACGGATACTACCTTCGTTAAGTGAGGAAATGCTTGCCAGAACATTGGAAATTCCACGCTTTTTCCCTTCTGTCACAAGATATTCCAGCATCTGTGAACCAAGACCCTTACCTGTCAGCTCTGGTCTTATGAAATATGTGATCTCTGCAGTATGAGAAAATGCCGGCATGGGATTATGAGGACGAAGCATTCCAAAACCTGCACATACGCCTTCATTATTCCTGACCATGACCGATGGATGATCTTTACATATATCCAGGAACATGCCAAAGAACTCATATGGTACTTTATGCTCCGGATACGCTGCAAAGCTATGCTCTATGTAGTAATTGAAAATATCTATTACGTCTTTCTGGTCGGATGGACCTATTGGCTCAAGCAAGTATTCTGACATTTGTCCTCCTTTAGTTCTAATAGTATTAAATAGGAAGTTTCTGAAATAGTATAGATACTAAACTATTTAAGTTTAGTTGATATACTAACTTTAATAAAGATTACGGACCACCTGGAGTCAAGGAATTGCCCTTGCCTTATGATTGACCATAGAAATAAGAAATACCCTTACCGGAGAATAATGAATTAACTTTAAATTATAACCCTGTTATATACCTGTAAAATGGCTTATACATTTGAGATTGTCATCATCATTGTTTTGATCGTACTCAATGGTATCTTTTCTATGTCTGAATTTGCTCTTGTTTCATCCAAAAGGACACGCCTTAAGCAACTGGCAGAAGAAGGAGATACCGGAGCAGTAGCTGCACTTGAACTAGCTAGCAAATTAACCCCATTCCTCTCGACGGTACAGATAGGGATCACGCTTGTAGGGATCCTTGCCGGCGCATTTGGAGGGGCCACGGTGGCAGAAGGTCTTGCATCTCATATCAGAGATGTGCCAGCCCTTGCTCCTTACAGTAATGCGATCAGTATCACTCTTGTAGTACTCGTGATCACCTACCTCACCTTGATCTTTGGGGAACTTGTCCCAAAGCAGCTCGCACTCAACAAGGCAGAAGTTATTGCCTCTAAAGTTGCAAGGACCATGCTTTTCCTTTCAACTGTCGCAAAGCCGTTGGTAATTATTCTTAGCATGTCCACCGAAGCCGTGCTCAGGATACTGAGGATCCAGAAGATCAGTGGACCACCTGTAACAGAGGAAGAGATCAAGATCATGCTCGAAGAGGGGACCGAAGCAGGAGTATTTGAGGAAGCAGAGTTGAGCATGATAGAAGGAGTGCTTGAGATAGGTGATCTCAGAGTAGAATCACTGATGATCCATCGTAGTGATATTATTGCTCTTGACTTGGACGATACCGTCAATGAGAACCTGCAGAAAATGATAATCAGTGGACGATCCTATTTTCCTGCTTACGAAAGGGACCTGGATAATATTGTAGGCATGGTATCCGTAAAGGATATCCTGGCCAAAATAGTGGAATCCGGTGAAGTTGATATAAGAACTAATGTAACTAACCCTCTCTTTGTACCCGAGGCCATCTCTGTTCTGAAACTCCTTGAATTGTTCAAGGAGCTTGGGGTGCATATTGCCCTCATTACTGATGAGTATGGAAGCATTCAGGGGATCATAACTCTGCATGATATTCTTGAAGCTATCGTCGGAGATGTCCGAACTATTGGAGAACCATTGGAGACACCTGTTGTGGTAAGAGAAGATGGATCGTGGCTCATCGATGGAGATACATCCATTGAAAAACTAAAGGATATTCTATCCGTAGATACTTTTCCGGAGGAAGAAGAAGGATATTACAGAACCATTGCCGGATTCATCATGTATGTATTACAGAGAATACCAATCACAGGAGAACACATAGAATTCAAAGGGCTGCGCTATGAAGTGGTGGATATGGATGGCAATAGAATAGATAAAGTGCTGGTAGAAAAGATACCAAAACCAGAGGTATCATGAGTCAAAGACCCAACCCTTTTCCTGTTTAGGGTAGCTATATTGATCGGCCTTTCAGATATTACTTTGAGAACGGTCCTCATCTGGATGCTCAGGGCTTCTCCAGCACGAACTGGCGGCTAATTTTTTTCTTACTGCGGGGCAATTGTCAAGCATACGTTCCATTCGCATAAGAATTGAAAAAACATTTTCAATATCTCTGCGGGATAGTTTTGATACTTGCCCGATCATATCCTGATTCACCATTTCATGATAAGCTGAATGCCAGTAAAACGCATCCTTTCCGCGTTCTGTCAGCCTGATGATTACAGATTTCTTGTCCCCTTCCCGGTTAGCACGTTCAATATAACCTTTCTCTTCGAGTTTCTTTGCTGTCTGGGAAACAGCACCTTTAGTGATACCAAGTCTGGCTGCTATTTGGGAAATACCTGCTTCCGGATAACGCCCTGCCATATCTATCAGATGCACTTCAGATGCGTATAAAAGGACACCATGACCAATATCAACTGGTTGTTTTTCAATGGCAGCAGCTTTATTAAGGATCCTTGATATCGTGTCCAGGAGATCAGAAGCGATCCTTGAAGAATTACCTGTATCAGAATTGTTTATCATGTATACAATATACCAATTGTATGCTATCTAAATATTATCACTGAAAAATAATGTTGTCATTACTGTTGATCAAACCAACATTGTCATAAGTATTAATAGCATCGCATATGTAGTGAGATTCCGTTCTAAAATGATATACCTATCTATTGATCTCATAATAAGAGGCCACAAGATTGCACATCTGGCTTTATTGAGGAGATGCATTTGTGTTGAACAAAAATGAAACCAGAGGAATACTTAATTCCATGGGACTTGTTTTTGGGGATATCGGAACTAGCCCCATATACACGCTTGCGGTCATATTCCTCATCACACCTGTCACATATGCTCATGTGATAGGGGTCCTTTCCCTGATCATCTGGACATTGATAATACTTGTCACTATTGAATATTCCTGGCTTGCAATGAGCCTTGGAAAAAAAGGAGAAGGAGGAACCATCGTATTAAAAGAATTACTTGTTCCTCTGTTGAGATCCGGAAGAAAAGTAACTGTAATAACGATACTATCATATGTTGGCATTTCTTTCCTTCTGGGAGATGGCGTGATCACACCTGCCATAAGCATATTAAGTGCTGTGGAAGGGCTGAGAATAATACCCGGATTGGAAACAATAGGCCAGGGAACACTTGTTACAATTGCAGGCGTGATCGCAATATGCCTTTTTTCCATACAGAAAAAGGGTACTGAGAAAATTGCCTGGATGTTTGGACCTTTGATGGTCATATGGTTCTTATCACTTGTTCTATCAGGTATTGCCTCAATAATCTACACTCCATCCGTACTCAAGGCTATAAATCCATATTATGCCATTGATTTTCTGTTGCATAACGGGTTATCAGGTTTCTTTGTATTATCAGAAGTAATTTTGTGTGCCACTGGTGGTGAAGCTTTATATGCTGATATGGGGCATCTGGGAAGAGAACCGATCATAAAGGCCTGGAGATTTGTATTCGTTTCACTGGTGCTGAGCTATCTGGGACAGGGAGCATTCCTCATAAGGAACCCGGGTTCTACGAACGTGCTCTTTGAGATGATATTCCAACAGGCACATATCATCTACATGCCATTCCTTATCCTTAGTATCATTGCTACGGTCATTGCTTCACAGGCAATGATAAGCGGCATGTTCTCAATAGTATATCAGGGCATCACTACAAGAATAGCTCCGATGTTAAAGATCGATTACACATCAGACGAGTTGAAATCACAGATATACATAAGCGCCGTTAACTGGCTACTTTTAATTTCCGTGCTATTTGTGATGTATGAGTTCAAAGAATCCAGCAAACTTGCT
This sequence comes from Methanomethylovorans sp., assembly GCF_050177135.1. Taxonomy (NCBI): domain Archaea; kingdom Methanobacteriati; phylum Methanobacteriota; class Methanomicrobia; order Methanosarcinales; family Methanosarcinaceae; genus Methanomethylovorans; species Methanomethylovorans sp. The sequence continues at coordinate 4,807 of NZ_JBFXHJ010000017.1, read as the reverse complement.
GCAGCTTATGGGCTAACAGTCACCGGAAGCATGGCGATCACAGGTATTATGATGACTATGATATTTAGTCTGAGAAAAGACTGGACAAAAGCAACTGTTTCGTTCCTTGTAACAGTTGTTGACCTGGTATTCCTTGTATCCAACATGTATAAGATCCCCCATGGGGGCATCTGGTCCATTACCATAGCATCTCTTATATTCAGTATGATAATGATATATACATCAGGCCAAAAGAGGCTGTATCAGTCCCTAAGACCTATGAAACTGGATGATTTCCTGCAGATATATAAACAAAGGTATCAAAATGCAAATAGAATAAAAGGTACAGCTCTTTTTTTTGCACGGAATGTCAATGTGATCCCACAATACATCCCACATACGATGTTCGGGAATGATATTGTCTATGAAGATAACATTATAATTTCTATTGCTTCACTTGAAGAACCCTTCGGCGTTAAAAGCTCTTTCAAAGAAGAACTAGCACCGGGATTAAGGACATTCGATATCGAGATGGGTTATATGGAAGTTGTGGATGTTGCAAAAATTCTAGAAAATGCAGGAATTAGAGAGAAAACTATATTCTATGGAGTAGAGGATATTATTACCAATAACCCTGTCTGGAAGGTATTCTCCATGATCAAGAAGCTTACCCCTTCATTTGTTCAATACTACAAGCTGCCGCCAGAAAAACTTCATGGAGTGATAACAAGATTTGAGATGTAAAGGGGTATCATAAGCCTCAAAATGAGGCTTAAGAAAGTTTTGATAACAGGTACCCTTTGAACGTTTCGTAGTCCGCATCCAGGAAATCCATGTGCTCTTTCTTTGCTTCTATTTCTTTAAGGCTGCTGGGCAACTCAGGATCAATACCTGTCACTGATTTCACTTCTGCTGGGAATTTTGCAGGATGCGCAGTTTCCAGTGTCACTGCAATTGTTTTATCCCCGGTCTTTTTCCTGTAATCGGACAGGCCTTTTATTCCCACAGCCCCGTGAGACTCAATAAGAATACTATAACTGTCCAGAATATATCTCATCGTGGTCTTTGTTTCTTCATCGGTAACAGAACTGGAATAAATGTCATTTCTTAGCTTTTCCATATCCGGCATCTTGTTGACATTGCCCTGCTCATCCATCTGACCACCATAAACTGCAATAAGCCTCGCCAGATTGCTCGGATGACCTACGTTCATAGCATTTGAAAGGCAATTAAGGGATGGAACTATCTTATGATATTCACCACTGATGAGGAAGGATGGGACTTCATCGTTCTCGTTCACAGAAGCGATGATCTTCTTTACAGGAAGACCCATTGTCTTTGCCAGCACACAGCCCATCATATTCCCGAAATTGCCGGAAGGTATTGAGAAGATGATCTCTCCGGGATAGTTACAAAGATTCGCATACGCGTAAATATAGTACAGGGACTGGGGAATAAGTCGGCCAATATTAATAGAGTTCGCAGAAGACAGGTTAAGATGCCTGAGCTGCTCGTCTGAAAATGCCTGCTTTACCATAGCCTGACAATCATCGAACTTACCATCTATGGCTATTGCAGTTATGTTCTTCTGGAGGGTGGTCATCTGCTTCCGCTGACGGTCGGAAACCTCATTACGCGGGAAAAGCACGACGACCCTTACATTATCAAGCCCATAGAAAGCATGAGCAACAGCGCTTCCCGTATCCCCTGAAGTAGCGGTAAGAATGGTTATTTCCCTGTTCTCTCTTTTGAGATAGTATTGCATCAATCTTGCCATCAGACGTGCTGCGAAATCCTTGAAGGAAGCAGTGGGCCCGCGGTCCAGACGCATGATATAGGTGTTTTCGTTCAGTTTTTCAAGGGGTACATCATAGTCATAAGCATCGTAAGTTATCCCTTTAAGGGAAGCCTCATCGATCTCCCCTTCCAGAACCTTGCGCAATACACGGAAAGCAACCTCTGGATATGGTTTGTCTTTCATGGACACAAGATCATCCCCTGACAAAAGGGGAAGAGATCTTGGCAGGTATAGACCTTTGTCAGGAGCCTGGCCTTCAATAAGAGCAGTTTCAAAGGACACTTCTGCTGCCTGGAGATTAGTGCTGTAGAGTTTCATACTGATCAGTGATTAGTTGATATTGGTAGTATAAGCTTTCTGAATGATCAGTACTTATGATTTACTTTTGGGTTAAGAATGTTACTGTCACAATCCACCTAAATGTTCAAAGGGATTAAAGCCGGTTAACTTACCCTTCCTTATGTTTCTGTTTTCTGCAATATGACCGCTTCAAAAATAGTTTAATATGAAAAAGTAAATATATTTTTTATTTAATATGGATAGTATACTGTGTCCTTCAAAATAATGGATGTGAGGCAATTAAAAAAAAGATCGTTTTCATTTTACTTTTGAACATAGCTTTATTCTCTGCAACTGCAGGAATGGTCACATATGCAGATAACGATACAGAAGATCAAAATGCTGGCGTAAATATAACAGGACCAGATACGACCCATATTAAATCCAGTTTCGTTAATATCCAGTACGAACGATCTGAGAAAGATCAAAAAAGGCATTCCTGGGACCAGGCAGATCTAATGCTGAAAACAGGTATAATACAAACAACATCTACCCCCGGATCACGGACAAATTCCATGAATGGTCATAGTACTTCATCTATCGAACCGGTGACAGGATGTCCTGAAGAATATAACTATTACATAGTCCAATTCAATGATACTGTCCAGGAGATGTGGAAACAGGATATATCCAAGGTAGGTGGAGAACTCTTTGATTACGTACCCAATAACGCATTTATCTTCAGAATGAATGGATCAACTGTATCCACAGTTTCAAAACTTGAGCAAGTACGATGGATAGGTGAGTATTTCCCGGAATACAAAATAGACCCAGCTCTTCAAGCAAAGATGGAAGAGAACGTTTCCGTGGAGCTCATGATCTCCTTATTTGAGCCTGTGAACGAAGGAAACATTAAAGAAAAAGTAACATGGGAGATAATATCTCTTGGAGGAGCAATTCTGGATGGATCCAGTGATGACAGGATACATCTCAATATCGAAAGCTCAAAGATACCAGCTCTTTCCATTATAAGAGATGTGAAGTGGATAGAAGGATACGAGCCACTGATCGTATTCAATGATGTGGCCCGGGGGATCGTCAATGCCACTTATGTCAATGAAAACTACAACCTCACAGGAAATGGACAAATATTAGCGATTGCTGATACCGGTCTTGACACCGGGGTCAATAATGCATCAATGACTTCTGATCTTTATGGACGCATATTAGATATCCAGTTCATAGGAGGTGATGGACCTCAGGATAGGAACGGACATGGAACCCACGTGACCGGTTCTGCAGTGGGCAATGGGTCATTATCCGATGGACAATACAAAGGTGTTGCACCTGAAGCACAATTAGTATTCCAGTCAATTGGTTATGAAAACGGAACTGTGGTCGTACCTGCTAATTTAAGCGTTCTTTTCGAATATGCCTATGAACTTGGAGCTCGTATCCATTCGAATAGCTGGGGTGGCAGTGGTAATGGCTCATACATGACCTCTTCTAAAGATGTAGACCAATTCATGTGGACACATCCTGATATGTTGATCGTCTTTGCAGCAGGCAACAGCGGAACAGACAGTGACCATGATGGTATAATTGATAATGATTCTATTTCATATCCAGGTACTGCAAAGAACTGCCTTACTGTTGGTGCATCTGAAAATAACAGAGGTCAGATAGTGTATACGTGGGGAGATTTTTGGTACTCCGACTATCCGGTGGTACCAATAAATAATGACTACATAGCCAATGACCCGAGAGGTGTTGCAGCATTCAGTAGCAGGGGGCCAACGGATGACGGACGTATTAAACCAGACATTGTTGCACCGGGTACCTTTATTATATCCACAAGATCCAGTGTATCTGATACTGTGGGATGGGGGGCAGTGAACGAAGACTATATTTACATGGGTGGCACCAGCATGGCTACCCCTATTGCAGCTGGCGGTCTTGCGCTTATAAGACAGAACTATGTGGACAATCTGAATGTGACACCTTCTGCGGCTCTGTTGAAAGCTACGGTCATAAATGGTGCCAGTGACATGCAACCTGGCCAATATGGCAATGATGTTACAGCACAACCGGACTATAATAAGGATGGGGATTGCTTGATCTGAGAGCTTCCTTGTACCCGGATGGCATATCCATACATTTTGCAGATAATGTGGAACTCTCCACAGGAGATGCCGTTGAGAAAAACTATTATGTCAGCAGCAGTTCCAAACCCTTGAAGATCACACTTGTATGGACCGATCATTACGGTACAGAGCTTGCACAAAAAGAGCTTGTGAACGACCTTACACTTCTTGTAGTGCAGCCTGATGGCACCGAAGTTGTAGTAAATGACACAATTAACAACGTGGAACAAGTGCTCTTTGAAGAGCCGGAAGCAGGCTGGTACACCGTAAAAGTGGCCGGCGAGTCGGTCCCAATGGGACCACAGCCCTGCGCTATAGTTGTCAGCGGCGCAGCGGATGCAATAGATTCCCTCAGTTTCACACCAGAGCAGACGACTTACTACACTGGAAGCCGCACAACATTCGAAGCTGAAGCATTTGATGAGAACAACAATTCTATTAGCACTTCGTTCCGATGGGAAAGCAGCAACCCTACCGTTGCAACGATCGATAGTTCTACCGGATATTTCAGAGCTCTTGACCAAGGAGTTACCAATATCACAGTATATGCCGGAACTTTGTCATCAACAGTAACTATAACTGTGGAAAGATCTACATCTTCCAGCTC
>NZ_JBFXHJ010000016.1:0-23790 GCF_050177135.1 Methanomethylovorans sp. | reverse complement strand
TCGAAAAAGGACATAGCTTTCAGTATGCATGTCCTTATAGTGGATTCCTCGTTCATGGAGGGCATTACAATGGAAACCATTGGCATGCATTCTCATATTACTTACCATTACATATATTTATCATATAATCGAGCTATAAAATGGGATTTTTATTCAGCTGTTTATTATTTAGAACTATGAAATTATTAAGAAGATATAAGTATTAGTCTATCCGTATTGGTATACAGAATGGATGAGCTGAAAGAACTTATATTTGGTATCCGGGGAGTTGACGAGATCATCGGCACTCTGAAATCGCCATCAACTATATTATTAGCGGGAACAACAGGTGTAGGCAAGACAAGCTTTTGCCTGCAGATCCTCTCCCATGCTGCAAAAAATGGCGAGAAGACTCTATATATACCATTCACAACAGAATCTCCTGAAAAGCTGAAGATGTATTATTCCAGAATGCACTTCTTTGATGATCGGATACATATTCATCCCATAAACCGTTCCATATCTGAAAAAGATCCTTTAAGCACGTTGATAGATATTGGAAATATAGTAGGATCCACAAAACCAGATAGAGTAGTTCTTGATCCTGTAACACCTCTTGGTTTTGGGTTCATAGAACCTGAAAAAAGAAGGTTCTTCTATACACTTGATTCCATGATCCAGGAATGGAAAGCACTTGTGGTCCTGACAGGGGAAATGCTTAAGGAAGAATTGCACGACTCGGTTGTGAGCCACCTTGTTGATGGCATAATATACCTTTCAAGAGAAGACAATGGTTTAAGGACAGGTAACTTTCTGGAGGTTTTAAAACTTAGGGGAATAGATCCTCAAAAGAATACAGAGAGCATATACCGAAAATATCGCTACACTATGAGTTCTGAAGGATTCAGCATGATATCTTCCTCTCATAACAAAGAACCTGTGAATACTTTACCCGATAAGATAAGTTCCGGGATCCCGGGATTAGATAGAATATTAGAAGGAGGATTGTTCAGCAACAGCAGTACTTTGGTCACTGGCAAACCAGGCACTGGAAAAACCACTTTTGGCCTGCAATTCATCTCAGAAGGACTGAATAGAAAAGAACCTTGTATCATAGTCAGCTTTGAATGTTTGCACAATTCACTGGTCAATGAAGCAAAAAAGCATGGGTGGGAAATGGAACAATACATTGATGACGGATTATTGAAGGTCATATCTGCAGACCCTGACAGCATGTGGCCCGAGGAGCACGAGACCCTGGTCAAGGAACACATTATGGAAATGAATGCCAGGAGATTGTTCTTTGACGGTATATTCAATCTTGAAATGATGCTGCCTGACCAATTGCAATTAAGAGGATACCTTTATTCCCTGCTCAAGTATCTGAAGAAGAGAAATGTTACATCAGTCTTCACCACACCTAGATCTTCCAGTACCATTACGGAAAATACAAGAATGGATGCAGAATTCCTGATGGACAACATCATCATACTAAGGAATTCAGAAGGAGGAAGAAGATATATGTGCGTTTCAAAGAGCAAGGGCACGCAGCACAGGCTCAATCCTACTGAATACTCGATCACGGAAAAGGGTATCAAAATAAGATCTGATACCCTATTGTAAAAACAAAAGTTAGATTTAGATATTCTGGATCGTACGCTCTACTGTTATACCCAGGCCTGTCAGCCTGTAATTATCTCCCTGCCTCTCCAAGAGTTCTTTTTCCATCATTTCTTCAATGATCTTGTCCACAGATGGACGGAAAACATGCATTGTCTTTGCTATGTGCTCTGCATCCATCTCTTTTTTTGATCCAAGAAGAGACAGTAACTTCTTCCGATTATTATTACCAGTAACAAATCCGATAAGTTCTTCCATTGTTCAACCCCATTTCGTATTTTTGATTCTTTAGGCTTTGGTACATTCACTTTTATGTAGATATTCTGATTTAAACTGTTCCTATCATTTTTAATGTCAAGGTTAATGTTAAGGAGGGAATAGATTTATTAGTACATACACATTATTAGTCCTTGGCAGGCTAGTCCGGATAGTCCGGCGTCATCTATAACCCGAAATCGCCGATATGCGGGGGACGAAGCCGATGGAAGATGTCTGGATCATCCTCAAACCTGTGGTTTCAACTGAGAAACTCCGTCCTGCTTGGATGATGTTGATTTAAGGGCTTGTTGGAGAATAGGTTCTTATATCTTGATCGTGGGGACCAGTTCAGGCCCGGAAGGGAGCAGACCAACCATGAACAACCGTCGCTTGCAGGGTTGCGGGGTGGAGGCGAGACTGCAGATCATTTGTGTATGTGAATGACAGCGACCTGAGGCGCGCCTGCCACTTTATGGAAAAGCGTTAAATACATAGATAACATTAGGAACGGAAGTCGGGGAAAGCGTTCATTTTTCATGACGAGATAGCCAAGCCCGGTATGGCGCAGGATTGCTAATCCTGTGGTGCTACGCACTTCGGGGGTTCGAATCCCCCTCTCGTCGCTTAATTTTATGATACATACCTTATTGGATGAGAATATGGCAGAAAAAAAGGTCATTCTTCCTATGGTCCGAAAAGAAAAGAAAACAATATCTAATAACCCTGCTACAGGATGTGGCGGATGCGGTTCAAAGAGTTGTAAAGGAGGAGGAATGGGCATTTATCCAGGATCAGAAAAAGAGGTAGTATATAGAAATATATTTTTATACACTATTATGGGCCTTATAATATTCATTACTGCCTATTTGATCGTGCATTTGTTAAACCGGTTCATCGGCTGAAGGCTTTGAAGCCATTGTAGGATGATAGATATAACGCTTTACATCACCGCATTTTAGACAGGTTATTGCCATATATCTTCCTTTGAGACGTATCCTGCAATTATTACCAGGAACAAGATAACTTTCGCATTTTTTACAATATCGTACCTTCAACTCCCGAGGAAACCTCACAAGATAACGCATTCCGATCTTTCTTGCAAGTGAAACATATGCATCGCTCCTGGCTGAGTTCGAACTGTACTCAGCATCTGCCAATTCAAAGAGCCTTTGAATACGTTCCATAGCCAGATCCTTTGCAAGGTTCTTACCTTTTTTTTTAAAACGGGACATATTATACCTTAGAAATCTTCTGGAAACAACACTTCTACATGAGGAGCTTTTCTCGATACGTTTTCTCTGAAAGCCCGTATATTAGCAGCTCCATTAGTATCCGGAATGTCCGCGCATTCATAGTATACAGGAATGAAAATTTGAGGAGAGATCATGATCACGGCTTCTGCGGCTTGTTCTGTATTCATGGTACAGTCACCGACCGGAAGCATAACAATATCCGCTGAAATTGACTGCATCTCAGGGATCAAACCTGTAAAACCTGCATAATAAACCCTTTTACCACCAATAGTTATGACATATCCAACACCCACTTCTGTGGGACCAGAAACATCCGGCTTATAAGATGGCACTACCTCTATGGAGATACCTTTGATACAGAGATCATCGATCAAGTAATCACCTGCTTCCACACGTCGCGCATCACCCCTGAACTGAAGGGTTATATTTTCCGGTAACAGCGTGGTAGTGTTGCTGTTCCTTACAATACGTATGGAGTCCGGATCAAAGCTTCGAGGATGCTCGCTGGTAAGAAGGATGATATCTGCCATATCTTCAAGAGGAAGATTGCCTGATAAACCATATGGGTCCAAATATATAGTTACATTTTCCCCACGAAGCCTGAAACAAGCATTCCCGAGCCAAGTGATCTCTACACCGTCTATGATCTTGCTATTCACATTCATACCTTCACCAATGAGTAATGGACAAAGGTGTTTTAGTACCTATTAATATGTCGGCTGGCACAGTGGAAATAGCTGCCGGATAAATCAATGTTTATCCGATGCATCCCCTTTGGCTGTTATAAATGTAGATATAAGCTGCAAATAAGAGAAACAAGAAAGCTACTGGTATGGCCCTGAAAGAACTGCTCCAAACTGCAAAAGAACCTAATATGTTAAATGCTGAACACAATAGGAGAAGATAACCAGATGTGCGTACACTGAGAGTTTTTAAAAGATCCTCCCTGAAAAGCTCATTGATAGATACTACCGCACAGATCAATGCCCCGAAAAACCAGGAGATAGTACGAAAAGAAGGAGCAAAGCCCCCATAAGACAACATCGATAACTGCTCCACTACATTAACAAGAAGGGTACCATAGGCCATATCAAAATTAGCATAGAAAAATGAGAATTTGATACCCCAACCTGTACTGTAGAAATAGAACTCCCATGGAACAATGATGCATATGATAGGCATGATCTTTCTAAGGAGAACAAGTTCTGAAGGGTTTATGGGTAGGTGGTTCATGAATTAAAATAATATATTCAAATATATATTAATTTGCTTGTGCTGAACAAATGTATATATACAAACCTAATTTCTATATATCCTATAAATCTTACAAAAAAGAGGGATGGCCATAGAGATCAGAAAAGTGCAACAAACTGGTGGTTCAACCTATATAGTTTCATTGCCAAAACAATGGGCAGACAAAGTGGGCATAAGGACTGGAAGCCGCCTCTCGCTTTCACCACAACCGGACGGTAAGCTCGTAATAGACCCTATCCAGGATACACCACCAATAAGAAAGACACAGATTGATGTCACTGATCGCATGGGCGAGGTCCTGATAAGAGACATCATAGCAGCCTATCTCGTAGGTGCAGACATACTAGAAATAAAGTCAGAGAGAATGCTGGCTGAACAGAAGAGCATCATAAGAGAGATGTGTTATAAACTGATCGGACCAGAAATAATAGAGGAAACCGGAAAAAAGGTTGTTATAAAGGATCTGCTAAATCCTAACGAGATATCAATTAAAAAAAGTGTAAGAAGGATGTTCCTGTTATCAAACACCATGCAAAAAGATGCTATCAGAGCACTTAAGACCAATGACAAAGACCTGGCACTTGATGTCATACAAAGGGATGATGATGTCGACAGGCTATTCCTTCTGACAGCAAAACAATTTCGCGCAGTGCTCAAAGGTACCAAGCTTCCAGACACTTCGGAAACTTCAATAGACGAATACCATGACCTTCGCATGGCAGCGGGTCCTCTTGAGCGTATTGCAGACCATGCACAGAAGATAGCTAATATGGCGATGCATATGAACTATGCGATTCCGGACAATATAATGGAAATGATAGAAAAAGCTAGTGAGGCAAACCGTCAGATAGTTGAAGACGCCGTGGAATCCCTGTACAACCATGATGCTGAACTTGCAAACAAAGTTATAGAAAGAGAACATGCCCTCAAACCAAAAATAAATAGGCTTGACCAGTACATTTTGAAGATAGAATCCCACGAAGCAATTGTGGCATTGGGTATTGTAATGGACAGTATAGAGAGGACCGGGGATTACGGAGCTAACATCGCTGAAATAGCTATTAATTCAGCAATGTCTTCCACACATGGGTAAAAAACAGGAAAGAGAAATAGAAGTATACATAACTATTATAAATCAAAGGATTATTATAGAAAAATAACATTTCAAGTTTCATGAGCTGGATTTCCAGGAGGGAATAAATGGGCGTAATTACATCATTCAAGCAGAACTTCTCTGACTTTTTTAAAAAGCTCTTTAGAAAAAAGAACGCGCGTATAGGTATCTATGGTCCGCCTAACGCAGGAAAAACTACACTTGCAAATCGTATTCTGCGCGACTGGACAGGTGATGCAATGGGTTCTGTATCCCACATAGCACATGAGACCCGTCGTGCAAGACGCCGCGAAGGTGTGACAATTAAAGCAAACGGACATTCTATAACCCTCGACATAATTGACACACCTGGTCTTGCTACAAAAATAGATTTTCATGAGTTTATGGAACACGGAATGGAAGAGAATGAAGCAAAAAGGAGGGCAAAAGAAGCAACCGAAGGGGTCATTGAAGCTGTCAAATGGCTTGACAATCTTGACGGAGTGATACTTGTAATGGATGCTACTGAAGATCCATACACACAGGTTAACGTAACAGTCATAGGCAACATGGAAGCAAGGAAGTTACCTCTTTTGATAGCTGCCAATAAGATCGATCTTCCTGAATCGTCACCTTCCACCATCAGAGATGCATTCCCTCAGCACCCCATGGTAGCTATATCTGCGCTTGAAGGAAAGAATATAGATACATTATATGAAGAGATTGCAAAAAGGTTTGGGTGATGAAAATGCAGGGAATCCAGATGGACCTCATATCCGAAGAAAAACTTGCTGAGATGGCTCCTGTTGAAAAAGTAAGATTCATTATCGATGAGGTTAGAAGCGGCAAGATCCTTGTTCTGGAAAAAGGTCTTACACCCGAAGAAGAGGCAAGCCTCATAGAGATGACTATGACCCTGATCGATCCAGACGGGTTCTCAGGAATAGAGATGGAGAGTTACCCCTCAAAAGACGACACGTCAATATTTGGAAAAATACTTAAGAAACACACTGTTCGCACAAGGCTTACAGTGGTGGGGCCTGCAGACCAGCTTAAAACCCTGAAAAAGGATAGAAATATGATAAGTGCACTCCTGTCAGCTCATAAATGAGATGTGATACCATGTGCAGACTGTGAGTAAGATGGAACCTGCTGACAATACTGGATTAATAATATCGCCTACTCAATACCTTTGTACCATGGAAATGGGTAGAGATGACGTTAATGTGGTGTGTAGCTATGGAAAAATATCAGTATGGTTTGGCAGAACCGTGCCTGCAACAGTAATATGGAAAGTTCTCACCTGCATATCCAATGTTGACAAGTTAGCAGTTCATGAAAAGGAAATAACTTGTAGCTTTGATGATATCACTCTTTACGAAAGCTATGGGTTTGTACTGATATCTTATGCTAAATTCAAGAGAGGTTATAGGGCAACATTTAATGTTCCTTTCTTAAGCAGTAAGGCCCTTATATACTTGGCAGATTCCATATTTAAAGAGCTAAAGGAAAAAAATGTGCTCATAGATATATACTGGACTGGAGATTATGCAAATATTATGAGATTGTATCAGGAGCTGGGCACCATCGAGCAATGGAAACTGAAAAATATAACCTATAAGGATGAGAGCAGGAGTACGTCAAATTTCTAAGCGCGAAGGCAAGTGAGAAAATGATACAAAAAAGATTAGAAGTAACCGAATGCAAGTATTTGATTTCATCAATGGAGCTCATGGCAAAACACCTTCAGAAGGTAGTTGCTGAACTTGATCGACAAAGCATCAAAGAAATGCTTGAACACATAATTAATGCACGAGCAGTGTTTGTTATGGGAGCTGGAAGATCGGGACTTGTTGGAAGAGCTTTTGCCATGAGGCTTATGCACCTGGGATTCACAGCGTATGTAGTAGGAGAGTCAACAACACCCGCTGTGACAAAAGAAGATGCAGTAGTTGCTATATCCGGTTCTGGACAGACACGTTCTGTGGCAAACCTGGGAATGATCACAAAGGAGATAGGCGCTAAACTCATAACCATCACTTCTAACGAGGATTCCGGATTAGGGAAAATATCCGATACCGTAGTAAAAATTGCCGGAAGAACAAAAGAAGATGCAGGTGAATATGTTGAAAGGCATCTGAGAGGAGAGTACACATATCTTACACCACTTGGCACATCTTTTGAGACATCTGCAACTGTTTTTCTTGATGGGGTCATAGCAGAAATGATCTATATCACAGGTGCTTCTGAGGAGGACCTCAAATCAAGGCATAATAAATTAGAATAAAGGATGATAAGATATGTCCGGGTCAAAGTTTGCTGACAGGGTCCTCAGTATGAACATATCGGGGATCAGGAAGATGTTCGAAGCTGCGGGTTCAGATGCCATAAATCTTGGACTTGGACAGCCTGATTTTGATACACCACAACACATCAAGCAGGCAGCTATCGATGCCATAAACTCGGGATTCACCGCATATACAGCTGGTCCTGGAATTATAGAACTTCGAGAGGCATTGAGCAGGAAGTTTAAAGAAGAGAATTCTTTTACTGTTGATCCTTCAGAGATCATTATCACTTCCGGAGCCTCAGAAGCTCTTGAACTTGCCATTGCCTCTCTTGTGAACCCAGGCGATGAATTGATGATAGCAAATCCTGGATTTGTTTCCTATAATGCTCTGGTTAACATGATGGGGGGCAAAGTATCCAGTATCCCTCTGGACGATGAACTTACCATCCGCCCTGAAACGATAATGGAAAAACTTAGCCCGAAAACAAAGGCAATGATAATCAATTCTCCTGCGAACCCCACCGGTGCAGTACAAAGCAAGAAGGACATGAAGGCGTTTGCAGAGATAGCAGACGACAAGAATATTACCATCATCTCTGATGAAGTTTATGAGCATTTCATCTATGAAGGAGAACATGTCAGCCCTGCACAGTTTACAGATAATGTGATAACTGTAAATGCTGTTTCCAAGACCTATGCTATGACCGGATGGAGAATAGGATATGTGGCAGCTAAGGAAGAATATGTCGAACAGATGCTAAAAGTTCACCAGTACGTGCAGGCATGTGCAAATTCCATTGCGCAGAAAGCAGCTTTTGCAGCCATATCCGGACCCCAGGATTCAGTGGTCCTTATGAGAGATGAGTTCCTGAGGCGTAGGAACGTATTGATAGACGGGCTAAGATCCATGGGACTTAAATGCGTGGTTCCAAAAGGAGCTTTTTATGCATTCCCTGAGGTGGATGATTGCACTAAAGTAGCCGGTGATCTCATAACCAATGGAGTGGTTGTGGTGCCCGGTACAGCTTTTGGAGAAGGAGGCGATGGACACATAAGGATATCCTATGCATCATCCATGCCGAGCATCCACAAAGCATTGGAAATAATGGAAAAAGTGCTTACTTAAATTTAAACGACAATTCTGTCACTCTTTTTTTCTTTGATCATTTCAATAAGGGTCGTTAGTACTTCTTCGATGCCTTCTCCCGTAGCTGTGGACATGGACATGTCTGTAAGATCGAGATCCTGGAAATGAGGAAGATCAGATTTATTAGATACAACAAGTATCGGCAGATCGAATTGACTTCTTACTTCCTGCAACAGGTTTTTTTGCTCCTCAATGGTATAACCACAATTCTCACTTGCATCAATAAGGAAAAGCACCACTGCATCCAGATGTTTTAAAGCAGTAATTGCCTGCAGTTCAATAACGTTCCTTTCGGACATTGGCCTGTCAAGAAGACCAGGCGTATCAATGACCTGATATCTTTGAACACCTCGAGAAAAGTGGCCTATAGATACCCCTTTGGTAGTAAATGGATAAGATGCAACCTGGGGAGTTGCTTTCGTTGCTGCTGTTACAAAACTGGACTTACCAGTATTAGGATAACCCGCCACAACGATCGTTGGCTCTTCATGAACATCCGGGAGTTTGCGCAGGATATTACGGGCTTCATTTAAGAGTAAAAGGTCTTTACTTATGGAATCCATCAATGATCCTATGCGTCCGAAACATTGCTTGCGTAAGTTTTCCGGCGTAGGGCTACCACGCATCCGACCTACATATTCCCTGGTGAGATCATGTATCTTTTCACTTGTCCATGCTACTCTGGAAAGGGATGTACGTAATCTGTCCACCCCTACAAGTATATCTGCCAATTCGTAATAAAAACCAGACAGCTCATCAAAGTTCGGGAATTTTTTGCTGATATTGGCCAGATTATCGGTCAATATATTAGCTGAGGTTAGCAGCATAGACTCCTGTGAGTCAAGGAAGCTTGCCCTGCTACTTGATTTTTTCCCAGTTGCTGCCCTTACACCTCTTCTGAAGGCTTTATCTATGAGTTCATCAGAAGTACGGATAGTAGGAATCTTCTCGAATATCATTGTTTCTTTACCTGTATGACGTTCAAGGTATAATGACGTATATAATTGTTGTTCTGCGGATAGAATATAATTAACATTGATGAAAAATACTCAATTATATATATATGGGTGGAGTACTATATTTTAATTTTATAAGAGGCGAATGGTGATCACATGGAGCTCACACCTATCCAAAAAGACATACTTATTGCTTTGATCAATCTCCAGAGGGAAAAGGACCGCGCTATAAAAGGTGAAGAAATAGCAGAAATAATCAACAGGAATCCGGGCACGGTCAGAAACCAGATGCAATCCTTAAAAGTGCTTGAACTTGTGGAAGGGGTGCCTGGTCCCAAAGGTGGTTATAAAGCAACCGGGGAGGCTTACGAGGCATTAAATGTCACTGCGATGGAGAATGAAGCAATGGTGCCCATCTACAGGAATGGAGAAGTAGTAGAAGGGGCAACTGTGGCAGAGATCAGTTTTACTACCGTACGTCACCCGGACCTTTGCCATGGAATGATAAAGGTACTTGGCAACATAAGAACTTTTGAACAGGGAGACCTTGTACAGATGGGACCAACTCCGGTCAATAGACTTATAGTGCGGGGAGAGATAGTGGGCAGGGACGACACCGAGAACACACTTGTGTTTTCAATAAATGAGATGATATCTCTACCTAAAAAGCCCGTGAGATACTATTCCAGCAAAAACTTCATCGCATTGGACTTAAATACAAGTATAAAAGATGCTGCTGCGATGCTTTCACAAAGTAACATACATGGTGCTCCCGTAGAAGATAATGGGAATATAGTAGGAGTAATTACTTTTAAAGACATTGGGAAAGCCCTTGCAAAGGGAAGCATGGATGCAAAAGTTAAAGACATAATGACAATGGATCTGGTAACTATTGACTCAGAAGCGTCCCTGATAGATGCCGTTAAGCTGTTCAATGCCCATGGAGTGGGATTCATTATAGTGACCTATGATGGTGTTCCAAAAAGCGTACTGTCAAAGACAGATGTACTGCACGAACTTGCAGTATACTGATAGATAATAGCACGTACAGAAAAGGAAGGTAATAAAAGTTATAAACAGAGGATTATTTTCTTCTCTTTCTCATTTCCTGGGCAATGTCCTCCAGAGAGATATCAAGTGCAGCAAACATAACCAACAAGTGGAATATTAGATCTGACGATTCGGATACGATCTGGCCTTTTTCTTTTTCTTTAACTGCTAAGATCGTTTCAATTGCTTCTTCTCCGACCTTCTCAAGGATCTTGTTGATGCCTTTCCTGTGATTGAGCAAGGAACAGACATACGAGCCTTCTATAGGATTCAACTTGCGGTCATAGATAACATCATAAACTTCATTCAGGACAGACAGATCAGTATCGGACATAGTTCACCTCGGTGCAAAGAATACGAAGCAAATGCAATGAAGCGGTCTTTATCTAAAGAGTTTTCCCTGTTGATCAAAAATAGAATTTAATGTGAAGACGTTGGAATATATCCATCCAATATGACGGGTATTGGTAGAACCAACGTCTTAGTCAAATTATCACTGAAGAAATGTATTTATCTCTTTTGGTCTCATTGCCTCAGATCTTCCTTGGATCAGTGATCTCACCTGTAAGAGCTGATACAGCAGCAGTTGCTGGAGAACTCAGGTAGACAAATGAAGCCGGGCTTCCTTCTCTCCCCTTGAAGTTACGGTTGGATGTTGCAAGCCCTACCTCGCCATCGCCTAGCAGTCCAAAAGAGCCGCCCATACATGGACCACAGCACGGAGCCTCCACAATGGCCCCTGCCTCCATGAACTGCTCTACATAACCGGCTTTGAGGACTTTCAGGTATTCTGTCCTGGAAGCAGGAATGATAAGCAGTCTGACACCTTTGGCAACAGGCTCATCACCCATGATCTTTGCTACTATTTCAATATCTTCAAATCTACCGTTAGTACATGAGCCCACAAATATCTGATCAAGTTTTGTGCCTTCCACTTCTGTAACCGACTTCACGTTGTCAACGTTGTGGGGACAGGCTACCTGTGGTTCGAGCTTGGAGATATCATATTTCCTGATCTCAGTATATTTTGCACCTTCGTCGGATTTCCAGTATGGGTCAAATTTATAATCTGGAATGCGTTCCTCAAGGTAAGCTGCAGTTATTTCATCAGCTTCTATTATACCGGCCTTTCCACCCATCTCTATGGCCATATTGGAGATGGTCATCCTCTCAGAGATCGACATATTGTGGATAGTCGATCCGGCATACTCTGCAGCCTGGTAACGTGCTCCTTCTACACCCACATCCCCAATAAGGTGCAGGATGAGGTCTTTAGAATAGACCATTTTTGGCAACTTACCTTCCACTTCGAACCTAATGGTCTCGGGCACCTTGAACCACAGCTTGCCCGTGGCAAAGACCGCTGCCATGTCCGTGGAGCCTATACCAGTAGAAAAAGCACCAATCGCCCCATATGCACACGTATGGGAATCCGAACCCACTACAAGATCCCCGGGCCTTACATGTCCTTTTTCGGGCATGATCTGATGGCATATACCTTCATACACATCATAGTTGAGTATGCCCTGCTCCTGAGAGAAGTTACGAAGTTTTATGTGGTTTGCTGCAGCATTTAGAGAATCTGCCGGCACCTGATGATCAAAAATGATCACGATCTTGCTGGGATCCCACACTTTCTTCTCTTGCTTACTTGCCATGATCTCATAAAAACCATCTATTGCAAGAGGACCCGTGATATCATGCGTCATTGCACGATCGATATTTGCAAGTACGAATTCCCCTGCCTTCACGGCCTTTCCTGATGCTTTAGAGAAGATCTTCTCAGCAATGGTCATTGGATAGTTGGTATTCTCAGACATGGTGATCAACGTTCTAATTTTTCATTATAAATAAAGCGATCCATATAGGGATCACATACGCTCACATCTGCGATGGGTCCCTTCACTGTCATGCACTATATAGAATACATGCCCCTTTTTGAATCTTTCCAGAGAAAAGCCAACATTTGTTTCCAAAGGCTCGAAATGTTCGTAGCGCTGATATACCAGAATTCGCTCTTCAAGTTCATGTATGTACCTATCTAGTACCAGCCTTGCAAGTTTCAGACTATCAGCATAGGACATGCCCGACCCCAAACCCTTACATTCTGAGGTATGAAGCTTGCAATCTTCCATGTAAAAAGGATATGTCTGACATAGGGCAGGCCGAAGATCATAGATCAAGCACCTGAAGGATAGACCCGCAGCTTCAAGAAAAATACAATCACCATTTTTTTTACGCCTGAGCATCCAGCCAAAGCTGTGAATATTTCCGTCATTATCAGTGAATGGGACCAGATCTGATGGATCAGAATTTCCTTTTAGAGCATTCTCAACTTCATCAGGGATAAAAGGCAATGAAAATTCTGCAGCAGATAAACCACTGTATTTAGATATGCGCAAGATATCCTGCTGCATGAGCATTACGCGGTTATCGTTATGATCGCCTCTGCAACAGTTCCCGCATTGAGTGCATGAGAAGCCTATTTCCCTTAGCATTGAGGCTATGGATCCAACTTTCATTTCGGTTGCCCGATACAGTTCCTTTCTGGCACCTTGGATAAGAAGATCTTTGTATTGCTCTGAAAATGGCATTGAGATCCTATAGATATAATATGAGTAATCAAGATATCGGATTAATTAAAATATATATTTGAGTAACTAATATTTAACATGCATAAAAATATAAATATTAAATATAGATTATGATATAAAATAGACAATATGCAAAATATCAATTCACAAAATGATCCATAAATTGAACAAGACTTCAAGGGAAGAAACGTTGATCAAATCGAAGGCGACAAAAAATCCCCAGTAATATTTATTCATACAAATATGAAATGATTGTATCTACATGTTCATACATATTCATACATAAGCATACTGCATTTAGAATAAAAGAAGTTTGTATGAATATGTATGAAAAAGCAAGAAACATACCAACTAACTGTTCCATGAACACATCCAATAGATACAATGAAAATACATAGTAATAGTTACGTAACAATAAATGACTACAATGAACAACGACAAAAAAAAAATAAAGAAAAGAAGGTAAAATTAGAAAGAAATCGAGTTTCAGCAGACTACTTTTTGTTTGATTCTTCCACACCTACCGCATTAAGGAACCTTTTAACAACTGATTCGTTCACAAGCTTAAGCAAAGTCTGCCTGTCTTTTGCAACACTGAATACACCTAGAGGGATCTGCGCAGCTGCAGCATTGGAATGACCTCCGCCGGAACCTTCACCAAATGCCTTTTTCATAACATCCCCCAGATTCACACGTATATCGTTGCTTCTGCCTGAAATGAAAATAGTGTCCTCCGATACACCAAAGACGAGAGTGGTTGATATTCCTTCAAGGTTCAGCAGATAGTCTGCTGCCTGGGGCAATGTATCCCTATCCCTGATACTGCCAACGTTCGAAATGAGATAACCGCTATATACCTGCCGGTTTAAAATAGCCTCACCCAACACATCAAGGGTTTCTGTGGACATGGAAGGACGCTCAAGCTGATCAAGGATGTCATGCTCCGAAAGAGGATACAGATAGGATGCTGCAGAAAGATCGGAAGAATCTGTATTCCTTTTAAAGTCCAGGGTATCAGTTCGAATACCATATAGCAGAGCAGTTGCAAGTTTCTTGTCAATATCTATATTCAATTCCTGAAGATATTTAGTAAGAATTGTTGCCGAAGCACCCACGTTCGGACGTATATCTATGAACTCTGCATCGATATGTGCATCACCAACCTGATGATGGTCAAAGACAGCACCTATATGGATACCTGGCTGCAATTTATTATTTGAACCAGGGACCGCACAGTCTACAAGAGCGATCTTATCGTAATTTGAGATATCACGATCTTCCATCTTGAAAAGATCTATACCTAACAAATTCACAAATGCCTTGTTCTCCTGATGACCTATCTCCCCACCGTAGAGAATGTCTGAAACCACATCAAAACTTTTAGCGATCTCCTGAAGAGCAAGAGCACCGGAAATCGAGTCAGGGTCCGGATTATTGTGCACGACTATTGCCAGGGTCTTGCCCCTCAGACCGTTGAACCACTGGACAAGTTTGTTCCCTCTTAACATGGACTCGGCTCTTTCCAAAGACCTTGCAAGGGATTTTGCCACAACTTTAGGAGGAATGATCACAAGATCGGCCCCAAGTGTTTCCATTTCCTGCATATTGATGGCATCCGAGGCTCGTGCTACACAATAAACATCTGGTGAAACTTTTTTCCTTATATTTGCCAGCGCAGCTTTATTAGCCAGTGGATCAGAACTCAGGATCATTATAGCTGCTAGGTTTTTTGTGTTGATCTTTTCCAAAACCTCCGGGTCGCTGATGTCACCTACAATGGCATCATAAGCTTCTTCCCTTAATGTTTCAACCTTTTGAGGATCTTTATCTACAACAAATATTTCTTTATCACGTTCCTTGAGCTCTTTTACAAGAGCGAAACCTAAACTACCGCTGCCTAGGACCAGATAAAGGGGTTTTATCTTAGACTTGTCCATGGCATTCATCTCTTTGGTGCTGGCGTTAATAGAACGACCTCCATAATCTTCATCCAGTAAAACCATTATCTTCGGTCAATTACTGGATTCGGGAAATATCAATGAATAAATAGAATGTAAAACAATGGATTAAAAGATAACTATGGATTCTATTACCTGGGAAGAAATGAAAGCTATTGATGCAAATTGCGCTCAGCTTGGCCTTTTGCCCATCCAGCTCATGGAAAACGCAGGTTCTTCAATATCAAAAGAGATAAGTAGCCGTTTCTCCGGAGGAAAAATATTGCTGATTGCAGGCAGAGGGAACAACGGAGGAGATGCCTTTGTGGCCGCACGCCACCTTTGCCAGTTCCCACAGTTCCAGGTCGATGTCATACTTTTAGGAAATGCTGCCTCAATACGCACTGAAGAAGCAAAGAAAAATTTTCTGCTGCTTAGACATTGTAACATCAACAGTATAAACGAAATAACCGATCCTGGAGATGAGAAACTATCCGGATCGATCAATAATGCCGATATCATAGTTGATGGAATACTTGGAACTGGTGTGAAAGGTGATATTAAAGAACCAGAAGCTTCGGCAATAGAACTTATAAATTCGTCCGGAAAATATGTGATATCGGTTGACGTGCCTTCAGGAACAATGGACACAAAGAGCGAAGTGCCAAAATGTGTCAAAGCGGATCTGACAGTTACTTTCCATAAAATGAAAGAAGAATTGAACAGACTCCCGGTATCCCATTACACCGGCGAAGTAAAGGTAGAAGGCATAGGTGTTTGTTCCCATGCTGAAAGAGTTATAGGTATAGGGAACCTGAGAAACCTGAATATAAGGACTCCTGATTCCCATAAGGGGCAAGCTGGCAGAATACTCATAATAGGAGGGGGGGCTTATTCGGGAGCTCCGGCCCTGGCGGCCCTCGCGGCGCTCAGAACGGGAGCTGATACCGTAACAGTGGCAGCCCCATCCAATGTAGCCAGCACCATTGCATCTTTCTCTCCTGACCTTATTGTACGTTGCCTATCAGGTCAAAGATTGTGCAGTGATGATCTGCCCCTGATCACAAAACTTGCTTGCCAGCACGATGTAATTGTTATGGGCATGGGGCTTGGGAATGAGGATGGAGTGGAAAAAACTGCACGCAGAATAGTCCCTTTGGGCAAAAAACTAGTGCTTGACGCAGATGCATTACCTGCCGTCGAGGAGGTTAAAGGCAGTGCTTCTGAAATAGTCATCACACCCCATGCCAGAGAGTTTTCAAGGATAAGGAAAGTTGAAACTTCGGTGGACATGAACAAGAGGATAGAAGAAGTAATGACATTTTCTAAAGAAAAAAATGTAGTTACTCTTCTCAAAGGAAAAGTGGATATTATTTCCGATGGAAAGAAAGTCATGCTTAATCGGACCGGTAATGCAGGAATGAGCGTAGGTGGTACAGGAGATGTGCTTGCGGGTATCACAGGTGCACTTTTAGCCGCCAACTCACCATTGAAAGCTGCCGCCTGTGCAGCTTACATTAATGGAGCTGCAGGAGACCTTGCATTCAAAGAGAAAGGATATGGGTTACTAGCTACCGATATAATCGAAAGGATAACTGATGTGATGAGGGAGTGAATTTATGACAAAAGATGAGAATAGGAAGATCAGCGTTGATATTGAGAGAAAAAATGTCAGAATAATTATTACCCACGTAGAAGACGAGGAAATACTCAAGTTGACAGTTGATGAAGCTAAAGATCTTATAAAAAAGTTAGAGAATACAATTGAGGACTATCGGCAAAGGCAAAACCTGCGCATAGACTGAATTGATGGTGGTTCCCTTGGAGAAAAAATTAAGCCATCTGAAAGATGACAGAGCCATAATGGTGGATATCAGTAGCAAAGATATTGTTGACAGACGTGCAACAGCAGTCGGTGAGATCTTACTCTCCGACCGAACTATAGAGAAAATTAAAAATGGCACGATAGAAAAAGGTAATGTATTGGCAACTGCCAGGACAGCAGCTATACTTGGTGTAAAAAGAACTGCTGAAATGATACCTATGTGCCATCAGATACCTATAACAAGTGTCGATGTAGATTTTTCCTTCCGAGAAGGAGCAATAGTTGCCACTATAGAAGTCCGGTCCGTTGGGAGAACCGGAGTAGAAATGGAAGCACTCACTGGTGTTTCTATCGCACTTCTAACAGTGTGGGACATGGTGAAATCCGCAGAAAAAGATGATACTGGTAATTATCCCAACACTTCCATAAAGAACATAAGCGTGCTTGAAAAGATAAAGGGAACCAAAACTAATTAACATAAGACATAGTAGAGTAGAAAAATCATATCCGAGATTAAGTAAACAATTTCTTGAGGTACTTAAATTGAAAATAATAGGAGGGCCAGCATCACAGGCACTTGCTACCCGCGTGGCAAGAGAGATGAACATTGAACCAACTCTTTGTGAGTTCAACCGTTTTCCCGATGGTGAGATATATACCCGTATAATGGAAGAGCCTATGGACGAAGTGACCATCATACAGAGCACTGCGACAGATTCCGACCTCATGGCACTGCTACTTATGATAGATGCCTGTGAAGATGCACAGGTAGTAAATGTGGTTATTCCCTATATGGGATATGCACGCCAGGATAGGAAGTTCAAATCTGGAGAGCCCATCAGTGCAAGAGCTGTAGCTCGAAGCATATCTGCAGACAGAATATTTACTGTAAATATCCACAAGCCAAGTATATTGGATTATTTCAGTTCCGATGCTTTTGACCTGGATGCTTCAGATGTCATTGGAAAATATATCAGTTCCCTCCATCTGAAAGATCCATTGATCGTAGCTCCTGATATAGGCGCTATGAGCCTGGCAGAGAATACTGCAAATGGAGTGGGTATTCAGTACGATTATCTTGAAAAGACAAGGCTTTCTGGGGACACCGTGACCATCAAAACGAAGAATATGGATGTCTGTGGCAGGGATGTTGTCCTGGTGGATGATATGATCGCTACAGGCGGTACAATGGCGGAATCTATAAAACTCCTCAAGAGCCAGGGAGCAAGTGACGTTTACCTTGCATGCGTACATCCAGTACTGGCAAAGAATGCGGTGTTGCGTCTTTTTAATGCAGGTGTGCGTGATATCATAGCTACGGATACACTGGAAAAAGCGCAGAGCTCGGTGAGCGTTGCACCCCTTATTGCTGGTTCCATAAAGAATTTCTAACCTCAATTATTATCTGTGATCATTATGGGAATACCTGCAAAGTGTCCACTTGATGGAACATCAAATTGCAAAGGAAAACAATGTCATCTCTATCATGTGGATTGGCGCACCAAAGAAGCTAATTGCATTATTGGATACGGAAGTTCCCACAAAAAAACCCATTCTGAAAGAGTGATCCTAGATACATACATAGAGAATACGAAAATAAAATTAGGAAGGGATATAGGCATCCCAGAGATGCCTGAAAAAGAATCCGAAAATGATCCTAAAAACATTGCAGCTGATATGCAGACAAGTGAACCTTTTGAGAAGGTAACTGTAAGAAACAAGAATGCAACTGTTATAGAAACACACGATAAGTTCAAAAAAGAACGAGAATAGAAAAAGTGATGGATACAGACTTCTAACTGAAAGAACTTTGGAGATGATCGTTCTCTGTTACCTTCAGAAATTGAAGAAAGTGAACTCAAAGAGATATATAGAATACTTCTGGAAGAATTCGGACCCCAGAAGTGGTGGCCTGCAGAAACGCGCTTTGAGGTAATAGTAGGGGCTTTTCTGACTCAGCAGACAAAATGGTCCAACGTAGAAAGGGCCATAGGCAACCTCAGGCAGGCAGGACTGCTTGAACCATATGGTCTTGCCAAAGCAGACATCATCGAGCTGGAAGAAATGATAAGATGCTGTGGATTCTATCGACAGAAAGCCACCAGGCTGAGAAATGCAGCACAGTTCCTGATAGAGAACGATATGCACGAACTGTTCAACCTTCCTATTGACCACTTGCGTAAAATTTTATTATCTATGAATGGCGTTGGTAATGAAACTGCAGATAGCATCCTACTATATGCTGCTGATAAACCTAAATTTGTTATAGATGCGTATACTACACGCATTATGAGCTGCATAGGCGTGGAAGGCAATTATGGAAAGCTACAGAAATTATTTGAAAGTGCACTCCCACAGGATGTCAACATGTTCAAAGAGTACCACGCACTTATCGTTGAATATGGGAAATCATATTGTGGAAAAAAACGCTGTGAGGAATGTATACTGATAAAGGGCCACAGGAAAGGAACAATGCATGAACAAGAGCAAGTATGAAAAGATATACGAATTGCTGGAGGACATAACGGACATAGGACCCGTGGCCAAGACGTTCGGTATCCACCCGGGTATTGCGTATACGATATTATCCCAAAAAACAGTTTCTAAGGTAAAATCAAATTTTGGTAATTTGAAAAGAAGTGGACCGGCACAACTGGAACAATGGAACAGAGGGAAAACGATACTCGATATGTCCAAAGCTAAAAAGATACCTGCCACGTTGATGGCGTCCCTCATACTGAAAGAACTGGACATACCTAAAAAAATGGCTTTTAATTCCCCGGCCAGACTTAAAAACAAACGTTTAAGCCAAGAGATCATAGAGGCTCTGGATAAAGATCATTTTTTTTCTCCACGTGCACACGATCTCCAGCTGGAAAAAGGCAGACTTGGAGAGGAAATCATCTCCCGGTGGCTAAAGGCCCATAAAATAGATTTCCTGACCGAGGAACAATTAAGAGAGCAGAATATGACCAAGACCCCAGACTTCCTGCTGCCTGAACCCATAACAATAGATGACATGAGAATATCCTGGATAGAGAGCAAGGCAATGTTCGGGGATGAGCAGGAACACAAACACTATACGAAAAAACAGTTTTCCCATTACGAACAGATGTCCGGCTGTGGATTAGTAGTATATTGGTATGGGTTCCTAGACACGCTTGAAAGCAATGGACATATACTAAAATGCTATCTATTCTTTGAAGAATTCGAAAAAGAGGTCACTGAGCTTCTGAACTTTGGAGTTCACCAGTGAATACAAGCACAGCTTGGGTAGCATTTGTGTCTATTTCATCGTCTTCCGGGTGATCCCCTTCATCATAAAGAACCGGAGCAGATGCAATGGAACCATGGGTGCCCAGCATTTCAATAAGAGAGGCAAGTTCATCACCTGCTGGATCCCGCATCCTATACAGCATGAATATATCCCTCATAACTGAAAGACTGTTCCTTTCTCCTATAGGCGTGATACGAGTCATTGAAGAAAAGAGCATATACTACTAATTAACTCTTTCGATTCGTACTTGTGCGAACATTTTTTCTTATGTGAGACAAAAAGGACCATAGTATTCAGATGGCTCCGGGAGAAGGGGCATTACAGGACAGGCTTTGAAGCTTACATCCCGGGATATGTGCGATCACTTAGTGCAGAAGGAGAATCTTGCACCTTCCAGACATACCTTCACACCACAGCTCTAAAATAATAGTATATAATTTCATAATGCATCATTATTATGAATTTGGTGAACTAATATGGCAGAGATAACGCATTGGGCAGATGTCATGGCAGAGGAGATCCTTGAAAGCGGAAAAAAACACCTTGTGGCAACTGGCATCACTCCCTCAGGACACATCCACATCGGGAACATGAGAGAAGTGGTCACGGCAGACGCAACTTACCGTGCTCTGCTGGATCAGGGAGCAGCTGCAGAAATTATCTATGTTGCAGACACTTACGATCCTCTGAGGAAAGTATATCCTTTCCTGGACGAAAGCTTTGCACCTCATGTGGGAAAGCCTATTTCAGAAATTCCCTGCCCATGTGGTGAATGTACCAGTTATGCTGAACATTTTCTCAAACCGTTCTACAAAGCCCTGGATCGCTTAGGTATTCATCCTAAAATATATAGGGCTGATGAGATGTATAAACAGGGAATGTATGTGGAAAGCATCAAAACAGCTCTCCTCAACAGAGACAAAATAGCACGTATCCTGCAGGAACACTCCGGAAAAGAGGTCACAGATGACTGGAGTCCATTTAATCCGATCTGTAGCAAATGTGGCCGGCTTACGACCACTAAAGTCACTGGATTTGATATTGAAGCAGAGACAGTTAATTATGCTTGCTCCTGCGGAGACTGCGGAACCGTATCAATGACAGGAGGAGGGAAACTTACATGGCGGGTGGACTGGCCTGCCCGCTGGGGTGTGCTGGGAGTTACAGTTGAGCCTTTCGGGAAGGACCATGCTTCCAAAGGTGGGTCCTACGATACAGGCAAAGCCATAAGTGAGGAAATATATGGATACAAAGCACCATATCCGGTGGTATATGAATGGATCATGCTGGGTACAAAAGGCGCAATGTCTTCCTCAAGCGGAGTGGTAGTGGCAATATCCGATATGCTGGAAGTCCTCCCACCCGAAATATTGAGATACTTGATCATAAGAACAAAACCTGAGAAGCACATTCGCTTTGATCCTTCCCTGCCCCTGCTCAACCTGGTAGAAGAATATGAAAAGCTGAGTGCTAACGCAGAAGGGTCCGGCTATAACAAACGACTGAAAGAACTATCACATGCAGCAGGTATCTGCCACACAGATATCCCTTTCAGGCACATGATCACTATTTACCAGGTAGCTCACGGTAATCTTGACAGAGTGATGAAGATAGTGGAGAGATCGGGATACAGCACGAAAAATGAGAAATGTATCCTGGAACTTGCAGAGAACGTCGGAAAGTGGCTTGACATGTATGCTCCTGACATGGTAAAGTTCAGCGTCAAGGAAGAGATCCCTGTACAGGCTGCAACCTTGAACGCTACCCAAAGAGCTTTCCTCCAGGCATTATCCGAGGAGATAGATGCTGCAAAGGAATTGAGTGGGGAAGATTACCACAACCTTGTCTATTCCTCCCAGGATAAGAGTTCTTCTCTTAATGCCAGGATTGCCCGTATAATGGGGATTGGTACTGATGAACTGGAAGTAAAAACAACTGAGATGTTCAAAGCCATCTATCTGGCCGTGCTGGGACAGCAATCTGGCCCAAAGGCAGGATGGTTCCTTTCATCAATGGAAAAGGACTTCCTTGCAAAGAGATTCAGTGAAGCTGCAAGTTACAGGCCATAAAGAATTGATAGAGAAAGAAGATATTCTTGCGTGGGAAAAGGAGTACAGGCATTTACAATGGGGCTGTGCTGGCTCCATATCCCATATAACAGAAATGCTTCCTCCTGGAAGCGAAGTACTGGATGTGGGATGCGGATGTGGAAGACATCTATTTCCACTATCTGCCTGCTACAGCACAACAGGTATGGATATTTCATCCATGGCTTTGCACAGAGCAAGGGAGTACCTGAAAAAGCAGGATAGAAAAGCTGATTATGCCACTGCAAGTCTTACCCACTTGCCCTTTAAGGGAGAAACTTTTGATGCCGTGATCTGTCTGGGAGTTTTGCAGCATCTCACTGAAGCAGCTAGATATGCTGCAGTCAGCGAGATAAGAAGAGTTTTAAAATGCAATGGGTTGGTATTCCTAGAGGTCTTTGGTTCTCAGGATATGAGATATGGGGGAGAGGAAGTAGAAGAACGCAGTTTTATGCGCCACAATGGGATCCTTTACCACTATTTCACTCCCGAAGAAATAAGGACACTTTTCAAAGGATTCGGCTTCCTCGAATTGAAAGACAACCTATTGGAAAAGAATTATAGAGGAGAGAAATATATCCGGCACATGATCCGTGCCGTTATGCGCTATGATCAGAAGAAGATGCCCGCATAGTGCAGCAGGATCACAAGGATGGCACCAACAACACCTGCAATGGCACATGTAAGGACCACAACCCATGAGTATGCTATTTCCAGTCCTAGAGCGGTATTGGCTATAACAAGCACAAGCAATCCCATGATAGTATTGACCACCATGTTCTTTACGGTCTTCAGGACTTTATAAAGCAGGTATGCAATTACTATTGCAGCCAGAACGATTATGATCTCTGTAGCCATGTACATAATATATGGCAGAATAAATATTTAACTATTATCCCTATATTTCTCCCTGCAGCGAGATCAGGAAGGTTAACACTTTAGTATCAAGCTCCTCCAGTGTGGAATACTGCCACAGGGCAACATGGGGATTACCCAGGACCATAGCCGACACATTTGATCCAGGCCTGTACAGACACAGTACCGGAATATGCCTTTGAACTGCACTGCATATCTCATAGCCAACGCCTGTAGAAGGAAGACTTACCTCTGCAATAAGGCATGAACTGTGCTCTAAGAGAGCTATATCCCTTGCAAAGATCTCTTGCTCTG
>NZ_JBFXHJ010000015.1:0-24412 GCF_050177135.1 Methanomethylovorans sp. | reverse complement strand
TAGGTAGAATGTGTTGTATGTATTGCAGAAATTTGAAAATGTTGTGGATAAAATTGATAAATTTGAGATAATTGATGAAGTAGTGAATGTTGAAGAGATCATGAGAATGATAAGGGTGAATATCAGTAAGCGAAAAGAGCAAGGTACCTATCCGCCCGAATTGGATGCAGCAGCCCGGCAGATGATCTCAGATCCAAAAAAGACATTGGGAGAAATTGCCGATGAACTGACCAATCTGAACATTAACTCTGATATTCAAAATAATAGTTATGTTATTAGTTCTCATCGTCCCATTGTAGGAAAACCGCTCATCAAAGGCAGGGAGATCGTACATGGAGAAGTCCGGAGATATGTGGACCCAATAATCTTTAAACAGATAACTTTCAACCAAAATGCAGCTAAAGTTCTCAATAATGCAGCTTACCGTATTTCAAATATAGAAAATACTATTGGAGGTTTTGGAACAAAAGACCAGCATGTTCCTGAACCAAAAACCATTAAACAGGATCTCAAAGAAACCGATGAACGACTGTTCGATATAGAGGACACGTTCCATGCTCTGAAGCAACAGATAAATGATGAAATAATAGTTAACAGCAAACTGTGTGAAATGGTCGATCAGCTCAGAGATGATATGAACAATACTCTTTCCATGCTAAAAACTGAAATGAAAAAAGAAAATGAAGCAATGATACGTTCAATTATTGCAGCAATGGATGCTGATATCGAGAAAAAGGCGTGGCTTGCCCAGACTCTTGATAAGCGGAACTTACAGGGAATCTCACAAACGGAGAAACTGTTACAGCCACCCCAGCTGGACACTGGTGTGAATTACTTTGTTTTTGAGGATAGATTCCGAGGAGCCAGAGAGGATATTGCTCAACGGCAGACTGCCTTTCTCCGTTATTTCGAAGGATGTAAGAATGTACTCGATATTGGCTCTGGAAGGGGAGAGTTCCTTGAAACCATGCGTAAACACGGAATCGGTGCCAGGGGAGTAGATATCGATGAGACCATGGTGGATTTCTGTCGCTCAAAAGGTCTCGAGGTGGAACTGGAGGATGCATTTGACCATCTTGAGAAGTTAGAGGATGCTAGCCTGGATGGAGTATTTATAGACCAGGTGGTAGAGCACTTAGAGCCTTCATACCTTGTCAGATTACTGAAACTGTGCTTCCAAAAGATGAAATATGGATTCTATCTCATTGCAGAAACCGTGAATCCGCTTTCTTTCTCATCCTTTGCAAATTTCTACATTGATCTAACTCATATCAAACCCGTTCATCCTGAAACTTTAAGGTTCCTGCTGGAATCCACAGGTTTCAGGGAAGTCAAAGCTGTATTTTCATCCCCTATGCCGGAAACTATGAGATTGCAGAAACTTGTGACAAATGAGGGTTCCACTGATGCAGAAAGATATCAGGCTGAAATTTTCAACCGGAACATAGAAATGCTAAATGCTACTCTTTACGGTGAACAGGATTATGCAATGATCGGAAAAAAATAATACAGAATTGATATTAGATATTAATTGCATAAAATTTGTTGACTGATAAAATGAAAATAGCTTTCGTTATACCATGGTATGGAGACATTCCCGGTGGTGCTGAAACGGAGTGCAGGCAAACTGCCGAAAACCTGCAAAAGAGTGGGCTGGATGTTGAAATACTAACTACATGTGTAAAACAGTTTTTAAGTGACTGGAACACGGATCACTTTAAGGAAGGAACCTATAAAGAAAATGGCATCACTGTTAGAAGATTCAGTGTTCGTAAAAGGGATACTAAGAAGTTCGATCAGGTCAATTTCAAACTTATGAATGATTGCAGGATCTCTCCTGTCGAAGAGCAGATCTACATGGAGAACATGATAAACAGCGATGATCTTTACTCATACATACGAGATCATGGAAATGAATATAATCATTTTTTCTTTATTCCATATATGTTCGGAACCACCTATTACGGTTCGCTGATATACCCTGAAAAATCGATATTGATACCCTGCTTACACGATGAAAGCTATGCTTATATGCATATCTTCAAAAAGATGTTCAAAGATATCAAAGCAGTGATATACAATTCTGAGCCGGAGAAAGAACTTGCAAACAGAATTTATGATATCAAAGGCCATCAGATAGTTATGGGCGCAGGCATGGATACAGATATTCCATATAATGCCCAGAGGTTTCGGGACAAATATGATATAAAGAACGATTTTCTCCTATATGCAGGCAGGAGGGACTCTGGGAAAAATGTCTCTCTGCTCATGGAATACTTTGCCAGGTACAAAGAATCTTGTGATGGAAACCTGAAACTGGTGCTTATAGGGAAAGGAGAACTAACTGTTCCAAAAGAACACATGCATGATATCATCGATCTGGGATTTGTCCCTCTCGAGGATAAGTTCGATGCTTATGCTGCTGCAACATTGTTCTGCATGCCTTCAACAAATGAAAGTTTCTCCATTGTGATCATGGAGGCGTGGCTTTGTGGAACTCCTGTTCTGGTGCATGCGGATTGTGCAGTGACCAAAGACCATTGCATCAAAAGCAACGGTGGATTATATTTCAGCAATTATGATGAATTCGAAGAATGCCTCAAATATTTCCTGACAGATCCTGCCAAGAGAGATCTGATAGCAAAAAATGGAAAGGAATATGTGATCAGGAACTATAGCTGGGAGACGGTTATAAGGAGATATGAAAAACTATTAGATGTGGTTTAAAATGGAAATTCATCAGATATTACCAACAATATCTCCCGGAGATGCAATTGGAAATGAAGTGTTACTTATAAGGGAGATCTTAAAAAGCTGGGGGTATGAATCAGAGATATTTGCACAGAATATACATGAATCAATAGATTGCGCTAACTATTATTTAGAGCACAAAAAAAGATCATCTAAAAACAATGTTTTGATCTACCACCTGTCCATCGGCTCAGAGGTTTCAAAATACGTAATGAATGCACCTGACAGAAAGATACTTCTGTATCACAACATAACTCCTCCTCATTTTTTCTATGGGATCAATGATAACCTTGCATTGATCTTGGGGCATGGGCGTAACGAATTGAAAATGCTGGCTGAGAAAACAGATGTGGCTTTGGGTGATTCAGAATATAATCGTCTTGAGCTTGAAGAAAATGGATATAAGGAAACAGGAGTCTTACCATTATTGATCGATTTTTCAAAGTATGATATGCATAACACAAAGATCATTGATAAATATGATGACAACTGGACTAATATTCTATTCGTTGGCAGGATATCGCCAAACAAAAAACAGGAAGACATAATCAAATGTTTTTATTACTATAAAGCGATAAATCCTAATTCAAGGCTCTTTTTAATTGGCGGATTCAATGGTTGTGAAAGATATTACAACTATCTAGAGAATTTGATCAACGACTTGGGAATAAAAGATGTGTACCTGCTTGGAATGGTTGATTTTGCTGACCTTATAGCGTATTACATGCTTGCAGATATATTTTTGTGTATGAGCGAACACGAAGGATTTAATGTCCCATTGATAGAAAGTATGCATTTTGGAGTTCCAATTATTGCATATAACTCCACAGCTATACCGTATACAATGGGTGAAGCTGGTATTTTGGTCAACAGGAAATGCTATCCGGAAATAGCTGAAATGATCAATTTGATTGTCACGGACGAAAATCTCCGGGATAAAATGATCAAAAAACAGAATATCAGACTGAATGACTTTAGTTATGAAAAAGCAATGGATCGTTTCAAAGAACAGCTAAATAAGGTGATCCATAAATGATAGGCAGATCTAGTGGTGATCCGTATGCTCAGTTCCACAAAGAAACAGAGATCCTATATAAAAATAAGGAAACTGAAAAAAAATATAAAATAGCATTTGTTGTTCAACGCTATGGTTTAGACGTGAATGGAGGAGCTGAATTTCATTGCAGATTGATTGCAGAACGTATGGCTAAATATTTTGATGTGGAGGTCCTCACCACATGTGCAATAGATTATATGACCTGGAAAAACGAATATGTTGCAGGAGTGGAGGAACTGAACGGATTGAAGATCCGAAGGTTTCCGGTAGATTTTCCAAGGGACGTTTCTAAGTTCAACAAATTCTCTTCAAATATCTTTGGGAGAAAACACAGTGAAGCTGATGAAATTGAATGGATGAAACTGCAGGGGCCATATTCAACTCAATTATTTGATCATATAGAAAAAAGTAAAAAAGACTATGATTATTTTATCTTTTTTACATACTTGTATTGCACTACTTTTTTTGGTTTACCTCTTGTGAAAGATAAAGCAATATTAGTACCAACTGCTCATGATGAGCCGCCAATATATCTATCGATATTCAAGTCACTATTTAATATTCCACAGGCCATAATTTACAATACTGAAGAGGAAAAAAGTTTTCTAAACTCAAAATTCAAAAATGAAGGCATACTTTCTGATATTGTGGGTATTGGCATTGATATACCAAAGGATATCAATGAAAATGACTTTATAGAGAAATATAATTTTGATAACTTTTTAATCTATGTCGGAAGAATTGATGAATCGAAAGGTTGCAAGCAGTTATTCGAGTACTTTTTAAAGTTTAAAAATGAAACCGGATCTGAACTTAAACTTGTTCTGTTAGGAAATCCAGTGATGAAAATACCTACGCATCCAGACATTGCATGTTTAGGGTTTGTAAATGACCAGGATAAATATAATGCCATTAAAGCTTCCAAAATACTTATAATGCCATCTAAATACGAGAGCTTATCCATGGTACTGCTGGAAGCATGGCATTGTAAAAAACCTGTTCTGGTCAATGGCCAGTGTGAAGTGCTCAAAGGACAGTGTATCCGAAGTAATGCCGGCCTGTGGTATGAGAATTACGAAGAGTTTAGAGAATGTCTTGATCTATTGCTTGCTGATGAACACCTGAGAGATCAGCTTGGCAATAGGGGAAGGAAATTTGTAGATGAGAATTATAGCTGGGAAAACATTGAGAAGAAGTACCTGGATCTGATCGAAAGAGTGACTAAGTAAAAAGGATAAAGATAGATCTGATAGTATCTCAGATCAAGTAATTGTAATATTCTGCCGTACTGTCTTTACACTTTGCGGTCCAAACCAGGTGACCCCTTCATTCACAAGATCAAGTTCAAGTACATAGTCACCTGGGTATGGCGGTGCGGTTATTTCCATTTCAACCGTTGTATTTTGTCCAGGTGAAACATCAGATGGTAAAATAGATCGTTCACTTATCCACAGTTCATTGCCATCCTGTAACCACATGCTACCTAAATAAACTGTACCTATTGGCTCAGGAGTTGAAACTTTGGATCTCCATAAAGAATGCCCATCGTTCAAAGCATTAACATATACTCTAAATTTACTCCCGGCTGGAACCGTTGAAGGAATATTATAATCTAAATATTCTGCATGTACAGAATTTGAAGAGAAACTGTCATCCAAATGATCAACTACATGGATAGAATGCTTAAAATATCTAGTTAGATTTTGTGAGTCATCAGTGATAGTAATGAATAGGTCATACTTTCCGATTGTTTTTGGTGTTTCTACATTAAAATTAACATATGTAGAGGATTGAGATGCAAGTATTAATGGAAGCATACTATTTAATGTATGTAAATCACAAGTACTATTATTGGAAGTAAATTGTATTGATACTTCAATATTTTCATAGGGCTTAGTTATATAGTCGACACTGCCATAATTGAAGAATATAGCTGAACTACGGTAAGTTTCTTCTTTTTGAACTATCCTTGGCATTGAAACAGCCACAAGATCAATATTAATTGGAGCAGGCCCTGATCTATTGAAATTAACTTCATAAACATAATCCTGATCAAAAACCTTTGTTAATGTTAAATCTTTATAGTTGTTATCAATTTCATTTTTCATATCATTCCATCGATGCTGCTCGAGATTTCCTGAATGAATGATTATATATTTAACCTTCAAGCTTTTTAGGATATTAATCGATTCATTTGAAGGAAATATCTGTAATTTTTCTGAAAACTCGAAATACTTAGGTGGAAAAAAACCACTATATCCATTCACTAGTTTTTTCCAGTGATATGTCGAATAATACATATATTTTGTATCATAATCTAAACTATTAGCACTTATATTACCAATTGGTAGTTCTACAATCGCAAAGTCACCTGATTCATTAGATAACCATTTATAAATATCTGGTATCTCATCACCTGCTGGAGTAATAGCAACAACAAATGGGACATAGGATTCAAAAATAATCACTATTGAAAACAACAATGTTATGAGGATCTTCAAACTACTGCTTTTATTATTTAGTAATTTATGCAAACCATATCCTGCCAAAATAGAAAGTGAGAGCATAACAACGATATTTAGCCTTGAAGGGACCCGCATTGAATCAAAACCTGGCAAATACTTATACAAATAGTAGTAAGGCAAATGTAGATCAATGATATTACCGAAAAAATGAAGTTTAGAACCAAGTGATAAGACAAAAGCACAGAGAGCGAGGACAACATAAAAATTCTGTATTCTTCCACCAGTATAAAATTTAATACCTGATGGTCCCGATGAACTCCTTTTAGACAGCCGGGATAAACCGATTAGCGATAATATAACAACTAAAAACCCTGGAAAAAGAGAATGTTCCCCCCAGTTTCGACTTTCCTGGTAAGGCTGTGATAATTTCCCATATAATACGTTATGTGGTGAGGTAAGGAAATAGTCCATGACGTCAGCAGAGTTAACATCGAGCTCAACTATAGATCGAGTAAATCCATATTCATGTTGTACTTGAATATAAGGCAAAGTAAAAGGTAAAATAATAATCATGCAAAGTATTGCAAAAATCACAGATTTTAAATGAAAATCGAAGTCATGCAAGACTTTATTTCTGATGGACAGATCAAATATTGACAAATAAATAAAATATAGACCCAATGCAATTGCGATGTAAAATGCATAATACCACGATGATAAAACTTGCAATACAAAAAATATGAGTAATAAAAATAAATTAGTATATGTTGTTTTATGCAAGAACTTATCCAAGTACAATAACGAAAATG
Source organism: Methanomethylovorans sp. (assembly GCF_050177135.1). Lineage (NCBI taxonomy): Archaea > Methanobacteriati > Methanobacteriota > Methanomicrobia > Methanosarcinales > Methanosarcinaceae > Methanomethylovorans > Methanomethylovorans sp. The sequence goes on along the minus strand of NZ_JBFXHJ010000015.1, from coordinate 17,330 downwards.
GCATCCATTGTGCAGTGAGCAATTGTAGATGTCCAAGATGAGCAAACCTGTAAGTACAGAAAGCAAAAATAATCCCTGCCAAAAATGCTGAATATTTATCATTCAAATAGTGATCTGCCAGTAAGAACATTCCAAATCCCGAAAGAATAAATGATAAAATAAAAATAACATTATAAGACAGAACAGGATTGGCTGTTGCTACAATTATTGGTAGTGCAATGAAAATGTTTGCAAACAGATGCTCACTGAAAGCCAGGCTATTGTCAACAAATGGATAAAATGCATTGGCATCAAACAGATGCATAGGATCTGTTAAAATACTATGGACATCCCATGCAAGTATCCATGCATTAAGTGCTGGATCACCAAGAACTAAATTATTCTCGATATTTAAAATGAAAGGATACGTTACGATCAATGTAATAACTGTGTACAACATTATTATGATCGCATATAATCTGACTTTTTTTTGATCCATCCACATATCCATCACAAATTCTTCAAATCACTTTTTAAAAACTTGGTTGTATCAAATCCTATCATTGAGGTTGCAGGCACTCCGATCAATAAGATATATAGGTTTTTCGCCAGATGTTCTAACACAGCTATTGCCAAAGCATTATTATATCCAACATTTGCTGCAGAAAACACAGCAACTATAATTCCTTCGTAAAGACCAATTCCACCAGGAGTAGCGGGAACTATCTTGGCGATATTGGCAAGTGCAACTCCAAATATCATAAATAATATCGGCACAGAAATATTCATGCTTAAAGCTATGAAATAAAGAGTGAATATTTCGAAAAACCAGATAAGTAACGATAATAGAACAGACTTACCTAACAACAGAGGGCTGGAAAACAAATTAATTAGACCAACGTGCATTCCTTTTCCAATTGCGATGAAACTTTTTGTAAATTTAAGTGCGATCTTATTTTCAATAATGTTTAATATACGGGAAAACAAGGACATTTTCTTGAAAGAGATCAGTCCCATGAAAAGAATTAAGCAACCCCCTATCAACAATGATGCATATTTATTGATGATCGGTACTTTGAACCCAATAAATATGAAGGACATTGCAAACACTCCTGCAGCAATTAGATCCAGTATCCTGGTGAACACAATTGAAGAGAGAGATTCCTCAATTTTCATACCATATAATTTCAAATAGAGAACATTAGCTATATCCCCTATTTTAGCTGGAAGTAGTACATTGAGTGCATAACTTGAAATATGTAATAAAAATAGATCTTTTAACTTAATGTTTGCTTTGAAGTGAGCAGTTATATATTGTAACCTAAAAACCCTCAAAACCCATGAAATAGAGTAAATGAATATAGCGAATACAAATATTTTTTTGGACATCGTAGATATCAAGAGTAAAAAGTGATCAACATCTCCATAGTGAATCATAACCCCTAAGATACACAGTCCAAATAAGAATGAGATAATATGTTTGACATATTGTTTTGTGGATGACATGTTAATTTTTCCACAGTTTTTCTTCTATGCGATCTAATTTCTTAGTAAGGTAATCCATGATAAGCCCAATGGAGATCAATTGTATTGCAATAAAAATAAACAATAACGTGAGTAAAGGGTAATACGCATGTTCCAGAATACCAAACATTATTTTTTCATATAATGAAGTTACTCCAAAAAAAACACCTAAAATAATAAAAAATATGCTCGGAAGCATAATTGTCTTTGCTATCAGGGATGTTTCACGATAAGCGATCGACATTAAACCTCTAAACATTTTAGCGCCGTCTCTTATTGGTCGGAGTTTAGAGGTACCAATCCTGCTGCGATACTTGATAGGGATTTCCACTATCCTATAACCAAGTTTTGCGGCTCTGACCGTCATTTTAGTTTCATATTCCAGACTCACAGCACGCACATCTAATTTCTCAAAATATTCCTTTTTAAAAGCCCTGTAACCAGTCTGACCATCAGTGATATTAATACAACTGATATATGCTGCCAGAAGCGAAAATAACCTATTTCCGATCATATTCAGAAAAGGCATATTATTAATTCCATTCATAAACCGGGAGCCCAGTACAAGATCTGCGCCTTTTTCGATCTCATTGACAAATAAAGGTACATATTCTGCCGGATAAGTACAATCAGCATCTGAAAAAATAATTATATCCCCAGTGGCATGTGCCACACCCGTGCGCAATGCTGATACTTTTCCTTTGTTTACCTCGTGCTTGTAAACAACAACGCCGCAGTTTTTAGCAACATTATAAGTATCATCTGAAGAGCCATCATCTACAACAATAATCTCATCGACTTTGTCAATATATTCTTTAATAACTAAAGGTAACGCTTCTTCCTCATTCCATGCCGGAAGAATTAAAGATGTCTTCATCAAATCACCTTCCTTACTTTCCACTGAAACTTTTAATCGTATGTTCAAGTCCTTCACGCAGATCTACAACTGGCTCCCATCCTAAAATTTCTTTTGCTTTGCCAATATCTGGTCTTCGAACTTTAGGATCGTCCACAGGCAAATCCTTAAAGACTATCCTGGAATCACTACCAATGATCCTAATAATCATTTCAGCGAATTCCAGCACACTCATTTCACCCGGATTACCCAGATTCACAGGCTCCACATAATCTGACATCATCAATCTGTATAATCCTTCGATCAGGTCTGAAACATAACAGAATGAACGTGTTTGTGACCCATCACCATAAACAGTGATATCTTCATTTTTCAGTGCCTGATTAATGAAATTAGGTACTACTCTTCCGTCACCGGCTCTCATTCTGGGTCCGTATGTATTGAATATGCGAGCAATCCTTGTATCCACTCTGTGATGATTGTGATATGCCATTGTGATAGCCTCAGCATATCTTTTTGCCTCATCATATACTCCCCTGGGTCCAATAGGGTTAACATTTCCCCAGTAACTTTCAGGTTGCGGATTAACAAGGGGGTCCCCATAGACCTCAGATGTAGATGCAAGTAAGAACCTTGCACCCTGCTCTTTTGCAAGACCCAGCATGTTATACGTGCCAAGAGCCCCAACTTTGAGGGTCTGTATTGGTAATTCAAGGTAGTCCACAGGAGAAGCAGGACTTGCTAAATGGAATATATAATCTATCTTATCTCCAAAATATATGGGCTTAGTGACATCATGTTTCAAATATCGAAATTTCTCTGAATTAATATGCTCAATATTTCTTGTATCACCTGTTGCAAGGTTATCTATACAGATTACATGATATCCTTTTTTGAGTAAGTGGTCACAAAGATGTGAACCTAAAAAACCTGCTCCACCAGTTACTATTACCTTCATATTAACCTAACTCTTAAAATCAAATTGATGAAAAATTAGTAATATCCATAAATCATGTTTACCTATCAGATTCTCACCATTTTCTTACAGGCCCAAAAAAAAGCATTCTATCACATCGCCTCGGATAGAGGCCATAATCACTCATACAAGATAAATATAACGCAATAGATGAAACAGAAAACTACCTTTATTTTATTGATCATAAATCGATGGCAACCTGATCCCTGCTTGCTGGGAGCACATTTCCTATAAAAGGATCCAGTGTGTTGGGATCAGCTCCTTTTCCCACACATCATAGCCCATGAATGCAAAGATCCCTTTGTGTACCTCATTTAAGATTTCCAGCATATCTGCAAGTACCCCTTGGATCTCTTATAAATCAAGCAGATCCGGTATTTTAGTTAACAAGAAATGTTAGCCTGAAATAACTAAAAAGATTAATTTTATTGTTGAGGATAAAAACTACGAGAAAAACAGAGCTTGTTTCAAAGTTTGAAGAAAATGTATAAAAAAATTAAAAAATATTAAGAACTATTAATTATTAGTTAATTTTCCTGTAATCATATAACTTGTAAGGCGGTTTTTTAGCATCAGTTTTACTGTAAAATAACTCATTGTTAACATTAATGCAAATAAAATGATGTAGAAATTTAAGCTTGTAGGAAAAATCGAAAATCTGGGAAATATGTATATAAGAAGGAAATTATGAAAAAGTGCATGAACTAAAAATATTCCGTAAGAATATTCCCCCGTTTTTTGTAATAGTGTGAATTTTGGTTTGTATATCAATAAAAAATTCAAACAAAACATAAATATGCATATATGAAGTATATTTGTGCTTACCAATGTCAACTGATAATAATACGGAATGGAATTTGAGAATTGTGTGCCGTATCTCGAATCAACGACAAGAAACATAGAAACAAATGGAAGGCTTGCAATTAAAGAACCCAGTAGTAGGATTTTTTTCATCGATATTCTTTCTAAACGCCGGCATATCTTATCATAATTATCTTTTGTATATATCCCGAATAAAAAATATATCAAATACTTAAACGGGGTGCTTAGTGCAAATCCGAATGAAGGTATAAACGATCCTAAGACATACATTATTAATATGGGTGAAAAAAGTGCAAAGAGTAGATGAATTTCGAAACGATCTTTTGTAATCTCGTAATAAGCGATGATGGCCGGATAAAAAATATAAAACGTCAGTATGAGTTGAAAGTACCAAAAATGACCCGATGCAGTGAAATTAAAAATGCTATCAATTACTGAATTTAATGTAAAGGCTGGAAATAAACCCAATTGTGTATTTACTATACAGTAGATTACTGAAAAAATAATATAAGGGATAAGTATAGACATAAATCTTTTTTTATAGAAGTCCTTAACTGGTAACTCTGATCTATATTTATTGTACAGAACAAAACCAGATACAAAAATAAACATTGGTACAGCGAACCTAACTAACTCTTCGATGTACATAAGAGAAAACATCAACCCAGTTAAATTCTTTACCGCGGCTGTATCGTCGATGGTATGTATAATGAGTACGCCTATAATAGCTATGGCTCGCAGATAGTTTATTTCTTCGAACCAATTTTCTGAAGGCTTGGTCAATATAAGTTCTCCTTCCAAAATAATTTAATTAACTGCCCTTATAACTGCTTAATTTCACATTAACTTTCCTGTACTTCAGGACTACCTAATGGATGTTTACATATAAAAAATACGGGTATGTGTATATATTGAAATTAAGAATTATATCAAAGAGCTTGTTTCAAAACTATCTCCAATCCCTCTGAACCAATATTTTGGAGTGTAGAGAAACAGAATCATTTGGACTAATGAAAAACTGCTTTTGTCAAAAACATGAATATTCAGAATTTTTAAACCAGCTCACATTTAACTGATCAACCCTTCCTTTGACCCATTTGCAATCTTCAATAAGGATTCCATTCCTTTACTTCCGGATACTCAGGGAATTTGCCATACCCATAAGTATCAAATAAATTTCCCCATTCTGTTTTCATGAACTCGTCAATGTGCTTTTTCCCGGTAGTGGGATACCACAGTTTGTCGTGGTAAGATCCTGATGCAAAGATAAAGGTCTTAAAGACAGGGGAATGGAACAAAATGTTGTGTAGCCAGTTTATGTTGGCTGTTCCCTTTCTCAATCTTTGGTCCCATTCTACGATAGGACTTTTAGTAGTAGTGAACTTGAAGTTCAACTTTTCTAACTCTTGCTTATCCATACCGCTGATCTCGATCTGATCATAATCACCCATTCCAAGACCCCTGTCATGGGCGATCCTGATGTAATCAATATCTAAAGGATCAAAACCCATTATTTTAGCTGAGATAGCATCGATAGCGACCTGATCCTCGCTTGCCAGAAGCACATTCCCTATAAAAGGTTCCATAGTGCGGGGGCCAGCTCCGTTACCACACACACCGCCATCCATGACCGCAAAGATCCCTTTGTGGATCTCTTTCTGGATCGCCAGCAAGTCCACAAGCACCTCATGGATCTTCTTATGAGCATGATGCCTGTATTTAGGGATAAGGCCACCAAATGCATTTTTCATGGCACCGGTAGTGGTGGTGTGACCATGTGTCTTGACAGTGGGCAAATGGATCACATTGCTCCCGAAGAACTTCTTTGGAACAAGAACCCCGCCGAAAAGATCGTTCATCGCAAGCATTTCAGCTTTAGGCCTGAACGGTACCCACTCGGCATTTGTCAGAGGAACGTACTCCACACCATATTTTTCAAGGATAGGAAGCCACTTGTTCCCATATGCTCCTTTCCATGGATGGGTAACTACCGTCTGGTTTTCCACACATGTAACATCCTTGTAACTATCCTGGCGAAGTTTGCTCAATACACCGTCGAGTTGCCATGGGGGAGTCGAACATGCCGGATAGAACAAGCTCCATGAAAGATTAATTTTCAAGATCGTTGCGTTGTCTTCTGGAACAGCCGATCTGTAATCTGCCAGGTCCATCAACTTTTGATAGTCATCCAATATCGTCTTCGGTGACGTTCTAAGCACACTAACATTTGACATTTGATCCCTCAATTAATGATAGTTAATCTTTATTCAATCCATTTCCATTATTGGGAATGATCTTTTTTCTGAAAAGCAGGTATACAGCAAGACCTAATACCACTCCGTACCAGAAAGAACCAAGACGCACAATAAGTGCAGTACCAATAGCTATAGCCGGACTAAAGCCATAATGCTGTAAAAAACCTGTGATCGTGACTTCAGCAAGCCCGATCCCGCCGGGGATCATACTCACACCGCCGGCCAGTGAGGCAAAACTGAAGATGAATGTTGAAAGTGGAATACTAAGTGGTCGATCAAAACCAATTGCAACGAAATAGAACCCAAGGCACTCACAAAACCATGCCAGAACGTTCAGAAGAGAGAGTGAAATAAAGGTCTTTGGTTCCATCAGTTCCTGGAAAGTTCCATGCATATTCTTAACATTGCCAGAAAACTTTTTTGCCTTATTTTCAATTATCCCAATCACTTTTTCAGAAATACTCTTTGATGTGATAGAAATATAAAATATCAAAATCATCAAAAGTAATACAACTAAAAGGTATATTCCTTCCTTATAAGACAAAATCCCGAAAGCTGAAAGAATAACAAGGCTTAATACGTCAGTCACACGATCCATTATGACTACTGGAACCGTTTTGCTCAGATCATCTCCGGAAATATCCTTAATGAGCCAGCCTTTCCAAATCTCGCCAAGTTTTCCGGGAGTTACGATCATTGAAAGCCCGCTGATGAACACAAAAAAATTCTGTCTAAAGGAAAGATGCACTCCGACTTTTTTAAGAAAAATGTCCCATTTAAGATACCTAAAGAAGTACCCTATGCTTGTGAAAAGCAACAGAAGAATGAAATAAGACCCGCGAAAACTCTGCATGGCAACTGTAAGCTGACTGATATCAGCATATATGCCCATTGCCACATAGACAACCAGTGCAAAGAAAATTATAAGGATCGTCTTATTTTTCGGCATAATTTGAGCCCTTTCGTGAAAGCATGGTTAGATATCCCATTTCGCTTACCAAATATTTCGATCTGCCTTGAGAGAATAGCTTCCCTGAGATCGTCATTGTCAGTTATTACCCCTGCATTTCCGACCTCATTACTGAAATGAGCATCACTCCCTGCTGTGATAGCCAGTTTATGTTTCTTTCCAAACTCAATAGCATCCGTATTGCTTTTCTGGTAAACGTTCCGAGCATTGAACCCTTCCACCCCGTCAAGATATTTAACATCATTCTCAGTAGGCCAGAGTGCTGACCTTCTCAATGTGTCAAAAGGATGGGGAACAATTGCAACACCATTCTGATCATGGATCTCTTCTATAACACCTATGAAATCCGTTGAAAGGATCTCATCTGAAAGGAAAAGTCCTATTATCTCCCCTCTTGATGTCATCACTTCAGAACCCGTTATCACAGTAAGGGCTTTATCCGCATATTCCCTGGTCTTTAGTGCTCCTTTTATATTATTATGATCAGTGACAGCTATCCCATCCAGACCCTTTTTCCGTGCAATCTTAGCGATCACCTTTGGTTCCATGTACCCACATTTTGGAGAGTACTTTGAATGTGCATGCAGATCGAATCTCATCATGGACCACCATATAGGACCAATACAGTAAGGAATACCCACAACATTATGTTCAAAACAAAGGGTTTGTCCTGCATTAATAGCTCCACTTCTTCTCCAATGCCTTCCAGATTGATGAGCTGAACATAACGGAAGATACCATAAAATGCAAATGGGAGTGTCAGCATCATTGCCGTGTGTACTGAAACAGTATACAGAGCGTATGACATTAACAGCATGGAAACAGAAGAGTTCAATAGAGTTTCGCTCATTGTTATATTATATTGTGACAGGCTATTCCTTGAATTTTGGTCACCATCCAGTTCATGCCTTCTCTTTCCGAATGCTAGAACCAGTGCCAGAAGAAAAACACACAATATCAGCCATGGGGAAATTGTTACATTGATCACAACGCAACCAACTATCGCCCGTATAACGAATCCTACGGCAATAAAGATAGCATCTACAATAGCAAAATTCTTGAAATAAAAAGAGTAGACTATGCTGTTAGCAAGATACAGCAAACTTACGATCCCCACTAGCTGCCCCATTGAAAAAGCGATAGCAAGAGAAACTGCCATTATCGTAAAAGATATAAAAAGCGCAATTTTGACAGGCAGAAGGCCAGCTGCTATCGGCCTGTTTCTTTTCTTGGGATGCAATCGATCTTTTTCTATGTCCTTAAGATCGTTCAACATATATTGAGAACCTGCAAGCATGCAGAATACAAAGAAAATCAAAAGAAGATCCAGCCACATTTCGAGATTAAGTATGTTCTTTGAAAAAATGATACATAGAAAAATAACGAAGTTCTTGTACCATTGATGGGGACGCATAGATTTAATCACTGGTCTAAGCATGATAAGCCTCGTCTATTTGAGAATAAGAATTTCATTTTTAGAGGGTACTCGTATCATTAAAATGAGTCTCTTATCTTCTTCGCCAGATCAGCCAAATTTCCAGTATCCGGATGCGTTTCCACTATACTGTGCATCGATCCACCGTTATCCCCTTCCTTACGGGGAATTATATGGACATGCACATGAGGTACGCTTTGTCCGGCAACTTCACCTACATTCATACCTATATTCATTCCATGCAGATCAAAAGCCGTACACACAACCTTTGATATCTTGTGCACTGAAGCGAATAGATCCGAAGCATCTTTTACATCCAGATCAGTAAATCTCTCAATATGCTTTTTGGGAAGTACTACAGTATGTCCTTCGGAGCACGGATAGATGTCAAGGAAAGCAAAAACGAACTCGTCTTCATAAACTTTATAAGAAGGGATAGACCCTGAAATAATTTTGCAAAAAATGCATTCCATGTACATCGCCTCAATCAGAAGCCATTATCACTCATATAAGATAAATATAACGCAATTGATCCTGTAGAAGATCAATCCTTTTTAGGATACATGTTGAATATCCTATTTAGTGAGCTCATCTAAAATTTAACCGTAAGTAGCTGTTATGTAATCGGTAGCCCCATTGGACAGAGAATCGATCTTTATCCAATCGATCTGAATACCAAGATCCCGATCATCATTAACATACCCGTGATCACTGGGCTTCCAGGTGTTTGTTCTGATCTCCAGGATCTGATACCTGTCTTCCAGATAATTTTCAGGCACTACAACTGAATAATCTCTATTTCCTATTATTTTCTCTGCAGAACCGATCAGATTTCCATTCATATAAAGAGTTACATTTGCCGGGTCTGTATCAGGTCTTGGTGCTTCCATCATCATGTGTAAAACCAATGGCCCTTGATCTTGAACGTATTCTATTTTGATCTTTGAAGAATTAGTTGTCCACCTTATTTTTCCCAGTTCAGGACCATAAAAACCCTCGACCAAATGTTGATCATCCTTTCCAATATCTATAGTATATGGCAATGTAATATTTGAATTATAATCAATTTTTATCCAATCTATCTTAACTCCAAGAACTCGATTATCTGCTATTCCATAATCAATAGGTTTCCAAGTATTGGTCCTAATCTCCAGTATCTGATACCTGGCCTCTAAATGGTTTTGGGGTACTACAACTGAATAATACCTAGCCCCTATTATTTTCTCCAAAGAACCGATCTTATTCCCATTCATATAGAAAGTAACGTTCGCAGGGTCTTTTTCGGGTCTTAGTGCTTCCATCATTATGTGTAAAACCAATGGCCCTTGATCTTGACCGTATTCTATTTTGATCTTTGAAGAATTAGTTGTCCACCTTATTTTTCCCAATTCCGGACCATAAAAACCCTCAATAAAATGTTTATCATCCTTTCCAATATCTATAGTATATGGCAGTGCAACATTTGAATCAAGCTGCGAAGATGCTTTTAGATCATATAACTTGTAGTCGTCATCTGTTGCCTGTACACACTCATAAGGTAATAATTTCTTTGAGATTATGTAATCTGCATCGTTCATAATTTTTTTCGTACTAAGCTCTGAAGGGCCATCATAGATATGACCTTGGACAAATTCGCCATTTACCCAATATCGAGTGCGGAACCACATTTGATAGCCTAAATATTTACTTACATCCTCCTGGTCTATTAAAATAAGAGTATCATCTGAACTGTGGTCCTCTAAGTATCTTCCGATCTGATTAACACTATTCATATTCCTCACATGTTCAAGCTGCATTTCATATGTAGGTATGCAGAGAAGTACAGATAAGAATATGAGATAGACAAAGAACAAATTCATCGACCTGCTATTATGCGTATCTTTCAGGAGATAGAGCGGTATGATCACAAAAAGTGCCGCAAATAAAAAAAGTAAAATCATGTAGCTCATATATTTCTGTAGATATATGACATAAAAAATGCCGAACATATTTGGAAAACCATAATAGGTATGCGGTAAGTAGTAAAGCAAAGGAACAACTAAAATAGTTAAGAACATTATTTGTTTATACTTCCGTTTAATGCCGATATCATCATATCTGGTCTGTAAGAAAGCTATTCCTATGAGGCCAAATAAAAAGACCACAGGTACTATCGGGTCAATATACCTCCCAAAAATAAAGTTTTCAGGATTACCTATATATCTCTTCATATGTGCAACTGTAATTAGTATTAATCCTGCACTAAAACTAATGAAATATACAATGGTTGAATTTAAAGCAATAGTATTTTTCGGATCACCTATTGCAAGACCTCCAGAAGGTCCAGCAAACTTTAATTTGAATGTGCTTTCTGAAATTAATAGGAAACATACAATAAAAATGATAATGTAGGTGGATAATAATATGTATCCTATCTCATTGAGCACCAAGCGAACAAATAGCTCAAATGAATCGACCTTAGTGAAGCTGTCCAGCAGAGAAGAAGAAGATGTCGAAGTATTATATAATGAACCTGTAGAGAAACCTGTTTTTTTATATAACGACCAGCCAACAGTTGGCAGTGTAAAGGAAAAGACTAGAACTAGCCAATTTTTCAGGGTCTTTGATGTAACATTGCTTCCCGTGATCCAAAAAAAATAAAAGATCGCTAGAAATACTGAAACAATGAATACGATCCCTGTTTCTCTTGTAAGATAAAGGTAAAAGATAGATATACCTGCCAGAAAATGCCATCGCATCTTATCGTGTTCAAAACACTCGTGGAGAAACCAAATTGAATAGAGCGTGAGGGGAACAAAAAGGTTCTCACTCATCAGTACAAATGTATATGTTACAACACTTGGAAGCGTAGATATTATTAAAGAACCACCCAGAGCCTGGAACTTTGAAGTATACTTCTTCAATATGAAATATGCCGGGAAAATGGTCGAAGAGGAAAGGAAACTGTTCACAAACAGCATGTTACGATATAATGCCTGTTTGTCCGAAGAAAAGAGATCAGCAACGGATAAGAAAATCGAATAACCGGGTGGATACGTTTGAGCGTCTGTTATATCACTTATGAAGACAAGGTCCAAAATATCGTGAGCAAGCTTTGAGTATACAAGTTCATCTGCAAATATCCAGGGAGTAGTGAACGGAAATATTAAAATTGCTTTTAATGCTACAAGAAGGAAAAAGAAAGAAAAGAGCAGAGGTATTTCATGCCTATTGAGCAGTCTTGGACCAAGTTTTTCAGTAAAACCCATTTAAAACACCACCAGTTGACAAAATAAACATCTGGAACTTATTAAGTACGAATAATATGATCTATAGATGATACTAAGTGAACATCATACCTCTCATGCAAGATAAATATACTGCATTGGTACACATAAAAAAACTAATTTTCTTAGATAGAACCGAGAAAAAAATAAGATATCAGCTGATTTCCACAACCTTTATCTCAAAATGCAGCACCTCACCGGCCAGCGGATGGTTCATGTCAAGGGTAACGCTTTCCTCGGTTATGGTGGTGATAGTGGCTGGCATCTTGGAGCCGTCAGGCAGGCTTACCAGCAGCATGGTGTCCTCTGTTAACCTCTCATTATTAGGAATAGAGGATCTGGGAATGGTTTCTACTAAATTCGTGCTATATTCACCATAACCCTGAGAGGGTTCAAGCACTATGGTCTTCTTGTCCCCTATCTCCATACCCAATACGGCATCCTCAAAGCCCTGTAATACCTGGCCGCCACCAACCTTAAACTCCAGAGGACCACCCTGCATTTCAGAGCTATCGAAAACTCCACCGTTATCAAGAGTACCAACGTACTCCACTGCAACAATGTCACCTAGCTTTACGCCCAAGATACCATCCCTTCTGAGTAAAAAATCAACTTTTACCATACAGAATAGAACTTGCAGGCTTATAATGCTTTCCGATTTTGTTTCTTTTGAAGGGCCAATGAAGCAAAAGTAAATAAAGAAGATGCAAAGTAATTCACTTCTTGCTCCCGGCTATACTGATCAGACCACCTGCAGGATTTGCAGCTTCATATGACACATTCCCTTTCTCCAGGTTGCTACGGATGGCAGAATCAATAATACAGATCAGATCCGATCTACTCACCTGAGTAACCGCTGAAAGGAACTTTAACTGTTCATGGTCCTGCCCCGGACTTTCAAATATCTCTACCAGAGGCTGTCCCTGAGAAGATGTCAGGCTCCCCTTTACCAGATCCTTTCCTAAACTCAGGGAGATCTTCACATGACCTATAAATGCAGGATTGATCAACTCGATCTTTTCCTTTACTTCTTCCAGCACTTTAAGGATCATGGCTGCCACATCGTTTCTGTCAAGCCCATGAGTATCAATGGAATATTTACCCGAATAACTGGATACCTGAGAAAGCTCGATGGAATTCCTGTTCTCACCAGCATGACGGGCAGTGCCTTCTCCTGCCAGCAGGTCTATGAACCTCATGAACTGTGCATCTGCCCGCCTAGCAGAGAACTCAACAATAAGCGCATCCGGATTGAGATCCATGAGCCTTCCTGTTACACTGACCAGAGTTTCCCTGTCCACAAGATCGATCTTGTTCACACATAGGACCTCAGCTTCTTCGATCTGTGTCGTGATGAACTTCGGTACCTGGGAAAGCTCCACATCAAACCTGCTGGCATCCACAATAGTGACCACAGGAGCGAACGAAAGGTCAGGCAATCCCATCAGAGCCACATGCTCCTTTATCTGCAAGGGAAGAGCAATGCCTGTGGGCTCAATGATCAGCACGTCCGGATCATACTCCTCTTCCAGGGTCTGCAATGTGTACTCCATGCTGATCCTGAGTGTACAGCAGATGCATCCGCTTGTAAGTTCCTTTGCAATAAGTCCTGAACCTGACAAAGTCTCTCCATCTACCCCCACTTCTCCGATCTCGTTCACTATAATAGCAACCCTGTGGCCTTTTTCCACCATATGCCTCCCAAGGCTGAGCAATGTTGTAGTCTTTCCGCTTCCGAGAAATCCACCAATGATTATCACTTTCATTTAGAACACCTTTGAACTCGTTATACAATATGACAAACAAAGAAGAACACTTGTACAACATAAAGGATAATACCGGACACGGTGCCTTAAAGGCCTTCTGCCAGTGATCCATTATTCTTGCAACTGAGGCAGTTCCACATGAACTGTGGTACCTTTGCCTTCTTCACTCTCTATCCAGATCTTTCCCCCATGTGCTTCCACTATGGTTCTGGAGATATACAATCCCAGCCCTGTACCTCCATACCTTCTGCTCGCAGAGGAATCAACCTGGTAGAACCTTTGGAACAGCTGGGGTATATGGTCAGCAGGTATACCTATACCAGTGTCCTTGACTTCGATATGAACACCTTCAGATATTTTTCTTGCACTAACAGTGACCCTTCCATGCTCTGAAGTGAACTTTAGGGCATTGTCAATGAGATTTGTCAGCACATCGGTCAGTTTGTCCTTATCGCCTCTGACCGGCGGGACATCTTCAATGTCCGTTTGAAGGGAAATACCCTTGTTCTTTGCCTGCAGGAGTTGATCATGGACGCAGTTGTTGATGAGCTCTGCAAGCTGCAGTTTTTCAAAATAATACCTCATCCTCCCTACTTGAGCCCTGCTAAGATAGAGCAGTGAATCCACAAGACGCCTGAGCCTGTCCGAATTGCGTATGACAGTATCCATAGCCTTTTTTTGCTGATCGTTGATATCACCAAGAGTCCCATCAAGTACAAGCTGGCTATACCCCCTGATGGATGTAAGAGGTGTCTTGAACTCATGGCTTACATTGGACAAGAACTCATCCTTCATGCGGTCCAGGGATTTCAGTTCCTCATTTGCCTTTGAAAGCTCCTCGTTTGCCTTAGCCAGATCCTCGGCATATTTTTTGAGGCTATCCTCTGCCCTCTTGCGCTGAACCTGCCGCCACATACCTGCCATAAGCAGTGTAAGCTGTCGCACATCGGATTCATCATAATCTGTTTCTTTGTTACCCACCCCGGCAACTGCTACTATCCTATCCCCGTCAAAGACCGGTATGTTCATGTGTCTTGTTATTTTCACATGGTTCTCAGGATAGCCTTTCTTCCACGGATTAGGAGCAGCATAGTCATTAGTAATGATAGGCTTGCGCTGTCTGATGGCCTCCCCCCACAATCCGATGGAGACCACCGGGTAATCTATTTTCATATCTGCAAGCTTACATTCTTCCATAACACCTTTGGACCAGGAACTTTTAGACCATGAGTACATGGAAAACACTGTTTCCTCTTCGTTCATGAAAGCCAGATATCCCAGTTTGCTCTGGGTGAGCCTCACTGCTTCTTCCTGAGTGAGGTCGGCTATTTCCTTAAGGGAAGTATCGGTCATCTGACTCAGCTCCAGCAGGGCCTGCAATCTGGACTCATCGAGCTTCAAAGCCTCTTCAGCCTTTTTTCTCTCGGTGATATCCTCAAATATCCCGATCCCACCAAGAAGCTTGCCATCAGGAGATATGTTGGGGCTATAATCAGCCTTTATGGGAGTGGTCTTGCCACTTATCACTGACCTGTATTCTCCCTCATAATGCCCCAGCTGCCTGGAAAGCACTGAGCGTACAGCTTCCATCATCTTTTCATCCTCAATGGAAGTGACCATGTTAAAACCGATGAGCTTATCCTTTGTAGTACCCACGATCTTGAGGAACCTGTCATTACAATGGGTAATGGTACCCTTATCATCGAAATGGAATATGCCAAGAGGAGAGTTCTCAAATATCAGGCGATACTTCTCCTCAGCTGCGAGCAATGCCTCTTCTGCCCTTTTCCTTTCAGTGATATCTTCTACCGTTCCCGCCATACCTTCATATTCACCAGAACTATCAAAAAGAGGATACAGGACGCCGCTTTGATACAGTAGTCCTTCCTCAGGATTCACAAATGGCAAAAGATCATACGATAAGGCTTTTCTGGTGTCCTTTGCTTTATGGAAGATATTAAGGAACTTTTCACCTGCATCTATAGCCATATCCTTTACGAAATCAAACAGATCATTGCCAAGTACCTGTGCTCTGGAAATCCCCGAAATTGCTTCCATGCCCGGATTAAAGAAGATGACCTTGTCATCCCTGTCCATAACCCACAAACCTGTCCATATCCTGTCAAGGATGCTACCGTAAAGATCAAGTTTTTCAGAACACTGGTCATCTGCCTGAACTTGAGATGTGCTTATGAATGACCATTTTCCTTGTTTTCTCATCATCACTTTATCATACATTTCCAGCACATCCAGCGTCTGGGGACCGGAAAGAGAAACCATCGGAAAAGCACGTATCATGATAGCATCGCTATTTTTGATCACCTGCTTAACATCCTTTTCATGCGAGAGGAAAAATGACCACTCTTCTTTAGTTATTTCGACAAAACACGACATCATCCGAAGTCCCGGATATCCGGCACTTTTTGCTTTATCACTGGCTTTTTTTACTTCATCTGGTCTCAGGAAGTCAACTGTTTGTGAAGCAGACGGTAAGATACCGGAAGGTATTAGCTGGAGCTGACCCTTCACCATAAGATCAGATACATCCATACCAGCCTCCGTAAATGCATCAATGGCTTCTTCTGCCAGCTTTGAGGGCATGTAAATGACACAGCTTTCACCATGGTCTATACCGGCTTGCACATAGTTTGTCACTGTGTCGATCAGCTCAAAGGTAGTAGTATAGAGCAGAGCTATATGATCTGCGGGTCGCAAATGCCTAATTATATCAGTATCTGCCATCTTTCTCTACCGTCTTTCTCTACTATCTTCCTTTACACCAGTTCTCTTTATTGAATGATAAATATGTTGAATCCTGTGCCAGATACAACATAAAGATCATCCGGCATAGTATATCCTATATATCCGGCCATCGTTGTCATCACTTACGAACAGCGAACCATCCTCGCTGACCATTACATCCACAGGCCTGCCAAGTACATTGCCGTTCTGGAGCCAGCCGGTGGCAAAATCATGAACTGTAAGATCGGTCATGTTTATACGTATGATCTTATATCCTGTAGGTTCCTGCCTGTTCCATGAACCATGCAAACATACGAAGAGATCCCCAATATATTCTTCAGGGAAGGATCCACCATAATAGAAGTTAAGTCCCAGGGGAGCTGAATGGGCCTGGAGGTCTATCAGGCTGGGCGTAGGATCCTCGCATGGATCACGTAGGTATGTGCTCTTATCGAAATCAGTGTCGTGTATACTTTTGCCGTAGCAGACAGGCCAGCCATAATCCTTACCTTCTTCCACCAGATTGATCTCATCCGGCGGAAGGTCATCACCCAGCCAGTCCCTGCCGTTCTCGGTAGCATATAATTTGCCTGTAAGAGGATGAAAAGCCATGCCAACGGCTTTCCTAAGGCCTGAGGCGAATACAGTACAATTGTTACCTTTCAGTTCACTGCGTGTTATGGCTGCTCTTCTGGTATCCGTCTCGTATCACTCATTACTTGTCGAACCCACGCTCATG